>JBIIVZ010000066.1:0-9119 GCA_044339175.1 Roseateles sp. | reverse complement strand
TCGAACCTTGAAGTCTTCGGAAATTTAAGCTTTCGGAACTTTGAAAATTCGAAGTTCGTCGGCCACAAAAATCGCCTGGAAACCGTCGCCACCCGGCTGGCAACTTTCCTTGAACGCTTTGAATAAGTACTGCATTCGAGGTCATTGCCCTTGGTGAAGGATACCATGACGCACACTATATCTGGTGCTTCCATGACCTTCAAGCACTAGGGATAGCGTATCTATCCCGTTGACGGCCGAGGCCAGAAAGGTTAGCCGAGCGGCCTTTTGCGTCGGTCTCAAACGTCCGCGCTGCCCAAATCATCGGCAGTGATCGCCAACCGGGCCATCCGATAACGCATTTGCCGCAGGGAGAGCCCCAAGCCGGCCCCGGCAGCGGTACGGTTGAAGCGGTGTCGCTCCAACGCTCGCAGCAAAATCTGGCGCTCGACATCGTCCAGATACTTGGCCAGATCGGTCGGCAAATCCTCGCGCGTCTCCACCACGCCAACGCCAACGCCAATACCCATACCCACTGTCGACAGCTCGCCAAACCCAGACGCCGCAGCAAGCTGCGTCCCGGCACCAAGGTCACCGAACTGCAAATCGTCGAGCAAAGAATCAGGTAACCCCAAGTCCAGCGCATCGATCTGCTCACCGCCAGACAGCGCCAGCGCCCGGTGCAGCAAGTTTTCCAACTCGCGCACATTGCCAGGAAACGGGTACCGCACCAACTGTGCCAAAGCCGCCGCCGTCAATTGCGGCACCGGCGACACTCCCGCATCAGCAGCGATACGCTCCAACACAGCCGCGCTGATCTGCGCCACATCGTCGATACGCTCGCGCAGCGGCGGCACGCGCAACTGGATCACATTCAAGCGGTAAAACAAGTCTTGGCGGAAGCGCCCGGCCGCCACTTCTGCGCTCAGGTCCTTGTGCGTGGCGCTGAGGATGCGTACGTTGACGAGCGTCTCCACCACCGCACCGACCGGCCGCACGGAGCGCTCCTGGATCGAGCGCAGCAACTTGCTTTGCATCGTCAACGGCAAATCGCCGATTTCATCGAGAAACAAGGTGCCGCCATCGGCCGCCTGGAAAAACCCCTCGCGGTCTTCATTGGCCCCGGTGAATGCGCCTTTGCGGTAGCCGAAAAACTCGGCCTCCAGCAATTGCTCGGGAATAGCTCCGCAATTGACCGCCACAAAGCGCAGGCGCACGCGCGCGCCGCTGTCATGGATGGCCCGCGCCACCAACTCTTTGCCGGTGCCCGATTCGCCCTGCAACAGCACCGGTGCCATGCTGCGCGACACCTTGTCGATCAAAGCCCGGAGCTGCACCATCACCGCCGACTGCCCGGCCAAGCGGGACAGTGCAGTGGCCGCCGGTGCCGGCGCAACAGCCGCGCGTGGCGCATGCTTGAACGGCAGCGGGGCGACGGCGTACGGCTGACGCGCATTCGGCTGTCGGCTCGCCCCAGTCATCGGCAAATGCGTCGTCAAATGCGCCGCTCCTCCCAAGGGAGGCACCGGCGGACAGCGACCCAGCGCCGACGCCACCACTTGGCGAAACTGGCGCAGATCCACCGGCTTGGTCAGGTAGTCATAAGCCCCGGCCTTCAGCGCCTCGACCGCGTTCTCGGCTGAGCCATAAGCGGTGATCACCAGCGTTTTTTCGCTTCGTCCTTGCTGCTCAAGCCATCGCAGCACATCGAGCCCACTGCCATCGGGCAAGCGCATGTCGGTGATCACAGCGCTGTAGCTGCGGCGCTGCAAATGCGCCAGCGCAGCGGTCACCGTGCCGGCGGTCTCCAGCTCGTAGCCTTCGCGCAGCAAGGTCAGCTCGTAAAGCGTGCGCAAATCGGGCTCGTCATCGACGATCAACAAGCTGAACGTGGGGCTGCTGGTGGGGCTACTCATCAAGGCTTTGTGGCGAAAGTGGGGCGGCACCGGCCCGGGTCGGCCAGTAAGGCAAGTGCAAAATGAATTCGTTGCCGGGCCGCGCCGGGTCTGACCGGTAGCGGTAATCGATGCGGGCACCATAGCGCTCGCACAGCTCTCGACAAATATACAAGCCCAGGCCTGAGCCACGACTGCAGGTCGAGAAGAACGGCTCGAACAGATGTCGCTCGACCTCCGGCGCGATCGGCGGGCCCGCGTTGAACACGGTCAAGCGCACCCACGAGTCGTTTTCCAACGGGTCGGGCCACAGCTCCACTTGCACACTGGCCGGCCCCGGCTCGGCATGGCGCAGCGCGTTGTCCAGCAAATTGACCAAGACGCGACGCAAATGCTCGGGGTCGAAGCCCACCACCAACGCTTGCTGCGGCAGACTGCAACTCAGCGGATCGGCGGGCCCGGGTGCCAACTCATTGGTCCTGGCCCAATCCAGGCAGGTTTCGCTGACCAGCAAACACAGCTCCAGCGGCACCGGCGTGGCCAGCGAGCCGGGTGCCACCTCCAGCACATCGTCAATGATGCGTTTAAGCCGCTGCACATTCGAGGCCACCATCCGGGTCAGCTGCAGCGCTCGCGGCTCCACGCTGTCTTCCGCCAGCAGCGCGTTGGCTTGGGCAATGGCCGCCAACGGGTTGCGGATCTCATGCGCAATACCGGCCGACACCCGGCCCATGGCCGCCAGCTTTTCCTGCTGACTGCGCGCTTGCAGTTGGCGGTTGTCCTCAATGAACAGCACGCACAAATCCTCGCTCGCATCCGATTCATTGCG
Organism: Roseateles sp.; assembly: GCA_044339175.1. Classification (GTDB taxonomy): domain Bacteria; phylum Pseudomonadota; class Gammaproteobacteria; order Burkholderiales; family Burkholderiaceae_C; genus Paucibacter_A. The sequence goes on along the minus strand of JBIIVZ010000066.1, from coordinate 6,416 downwards.
CCGAGTGAAACGCATGCGCAAGCGCAAGCTGCGGCGTGAATCGGCACTGAATAGCAGGTCGATGTTGTTGCCGCCGTCAGGCCCGGAGCCCGCCACAAAAGCCCGCTCAACCGCCTGCACCAACGGTTGCCAGGCGGGTACGCCGCGCAATTGGAACGGTGCCGATCGCACCGCTTTCACCGCTTGGCCATCGGCCAACAGCACGCGCGACGCAGGGTTGGCCGCTCGCACGCGGCCGGCCCGGTCCACCACCAACACGCCCTCGTGCATTTCATCGATCACCAGCCGGTTCAGTTGCGCTTGCTGGCGCGCAAATTCCATGCTGCCGCGCGCCGAACTTTCCTCGCGCGCCAGCCGAGCGGCCAGTTCACTGGCGAGCAAACTGACGACAAAAAACCCACTGCCGACAAAGCCCGCCTGCGTCATGCGCAGACCGATGTCCGAGCCTTCCAGCACCGCCCATCCGGCCACGCACAGCATCAGCAAAGTGGCCGCCGCCGCAGTGGCCAGCGCCACCAGGCGGGGCGTCAACACACCGGCCATCAAGACCGGCATCACCAGCAAGGCCCCGTAATTGACCCCAGCGTTGCGGTCCAGCACATGCAGCGAGCCGAAGACAGCCAAATCAAGTCCGATGCTGCCCCACCACTGCGGGCTTGAAACTCTGGCCATCGCGTGAGCCGACGCCCCCTGTTGCATCCGCGGCAACAACCACAGCGCGGCCGCTTGGGCCGCATACAACATGCACAGCGCAATAGTCCAGCTGGACGGCTGAGCGCCAAAAAAACCAACAATCAGTTGCGTCGCCACCAGCGCCAAACCCAGCGCAGCACGCGCGGCCAGAAAGGCCCGGTACATGCGCACGAAGGTGTTGCCGCCGACATTGAGCAAGCGCCTGGCTTGCCGAAAAAAGAACGGTGGCTCGGCCTGCGCATCGGCTGCGGCCGCCCCGGATGCCGGGGGCTCCGTCAGATGCGGCCGATTGCCCGCATCGACATTCGGGTCTGCCTCGAAATTCAGCCCCGGCCCGAACCAGGACTGCAGCGGCTCAGTCATGTGGGCCCGCCATGCTCCAGCTCGTAGGCTTGGCGGTGACCGGCACTGCAAAACACGCCCCCACGGCCCGGCAACGACTCATCGCGCGGCAGGTGCAAGCCACACTGCACACAGCTGACCATGTTTTGCGGGGCCGGGGGTGCGGGTGAGCGGGCTTGCGGTGGGCGCGTTGGTGGCCGGGCGCGCTTGACGCCCAGCAAAAAGAACACCAGCGCCAGCACGACCAACAACAACAGATATTTCATCGCTTCTTTACTATTAGATTTGACGCGAATACCGGCTCAATAGCCGGCCTGCCGCTGCAACACCACTTCCATCACAAAGCGCGAACCCGCGTAGGACAGCAGCAGCAGCAAGGCACCGAAGTAAAGCCAACGGGTCGCACGCCGGCCGCGCCAACCGAACACGCGGCGTCCCGCCAACAAGCCGGACAGCACCAACCAACCCAGCACGGCAAAGAGGTTTTTGTGATCCCAGCGCCAATGCGGGGTAAACCACCAACCGAGCAGCAAGGCCAGCGACAACACCGCCACGCCCGCCGCCACGAATTGAAACGTCAGCCGCTCCAAGCGCAGCAAGGGCATGACCGGAGCCGGGCGCTCGCCCTGTCGGCCGATGCTGCCGCTGCCACCTGCCGCGCCAGCAGCGGCACCCACATGCCGCAGTTGCCGCTCGGCCCGGTTCAGCAGCACCGCATGCAAGACGGCCACGCCGAACATGCCGTAGGACGCCAAGCCCAGCATCCAGTGCAGCGGAGCCCAGGGCGAGGCAGTATGCGGCCGGCTTTCACCGGGGAACAAAAAGGCCAGCACGACAGCCACCAGCGCGATGCCGGCCAGTAGTCGGCGCACGCCAGGCAGCGGCAAGAAGCGGCTTTCAATCATGTAGACCGCCAGCACCAACCAGACCGTTGCGGACAAGGCCGGCGCAAAACCAAAGCGTGCGCCCGGCAGCGCCTGACCAAAACCGGCGATGTCCAGCACCAGTGCCAGCAGGTGCGCGGCCCAGCCGAGCAACAACAAAATTTGCAGCCGCGGACGCACCGCTTCGCCCATGAAGGCGGTGCAGATATAGGCCAATGCAGCGAACAAGCTGGGCACACCCAGAACGAAGTCGGCAAGCGTTGAGGATGCGGACGATAAAATCATCCCTACATTGTACTTTTGCGCGCCACCCTCAGGGCCCGGTGCGAACCTCCATGGCCTCCAATCTGACCGACCGCTTCAGCCGCCTCGTGAAAACGATGCGCGGCCAAGCCCGCATCACCGAAACCAATGTGCAGGAGATGCTGCGCGAAGTTCGCATGGCCCTGCTGGAAGCCGACGTGGCCCTGCCCGTGGTGCGCGATTTCATCGCCCGAGTGAAGGAAAAAGCCCTCGGTGCCGAAGTGGTGGGCTCGCTCTCACCCGGCCAAGCGCTGGTCTCCATCGTCCACAAGGAGCTGACCGCGACGATGGGCGAAGTTGACGCCCACGGCGTCTACAAAGGCGCAGTGGCCGAGCTCAATTTGGCTGCGCAACCGCCTGCCGTGATTTTGATGGCTGGCCTGCAAGGTGCCGGCAAGACCACCACCACCGCCAAGCTGGCCAAGCACCTGATCGAGAAGCGCAAGAAGAAAGTGCTGACCGTCTCGGCCGACGTCTACCGCCCCGCCGCCATCGAGCAGCTCAAGACCGTCACCCGCCAGGCCGGGGCCGAGTGGTTCCCGTCGACGCCAGATCAGAAGCCGCGCGACATTGCGCTGGCCGCGATTGATTACGCCAAAAAGCATTATTTCGATGTGTTGCTGGTCGACACCGCCGGCCGCTTGGCGATTGACGCTGCGCTGATGGCCGAGATCAGCGAGTTGCACGCCTTGCTGAACCCGATCGAAACCCTCTTCGTCGTGGACGCGATGCAGGGGCAGGACGCGATCAACACCGCCCGTGCCTTCAAGGACGCGCTGCCGCTGACAGGCGTGGTGCTGACCAAGCTGGACGGTGACTCCCGTGGGGGTGCCGCCCTGTCGGTGCGTCAGATCACCGGTGTGCCGATCAAGTTTGCCGGCGTGTCCGAGAAGCTCGACGGGCTGGAGGTGTTTGACGCCGAGCGCCATGCCGGCCGCGTGCTGGGCATGGGCGACATCCTGGCCTTGGTCGAAGAAGTGACCAAGGGCATCGACGTGGAGGCCGCGCAAAAGCTGGCCGCCAAGATCAAGTCCGGTGACGGCTTCGATCTGAACGACTTCCTCGCGCAAATCTCACAGATGAAGAAGATGGGCGGCCTGGCCGGCCTGATGGACAAATTGCCGACCCAGATGACAGCCAAAACCGGTGCCGGCGATATGGACCGAGCCGAAAAAGACATGCGCCGCATGGAGGGCATCATCAATTCGATGACCAAGCTGGAGCGCCGCAAGCCCGAGGTGATCAAAGCCACCCGCAAGCGCCGCATTGCCGTCGGTGCCGGTGTGCAGGTTCAGGAAGTGAACCGCCTGCTCAAGCAGTTCGAGCAGATGCAAGGGATGATGAAAAAGATGAAGGGTGGCGGCCTGATGAAAATGATGAAGAAAATGGGCGGCATGAAGGGCATGGGCGGCCCCGGCGGTGCCGGTGGCCCTGGTGGAGGCTTCGGCGGGCTGATGTAAACGTCAGCCCACGGCGACGACGACAGGAACCGGAGAAACGAACGGGATAAGCGGCCAGTCAAACCTACGCAGCTTGTTCCAGCAAGGCTTATTCCAACAAGGCCTGCGCAAATTCGCGCGCATTGAAGGTCTGCAAGTCCTCCAACTTTTCGCCCACACCGATGAAATAGACCGGAATGGGGCGCTCGCGCGCAATCGCCGCCAGTACCCCGCCCTTGGCCGTACCGTCCAGCTTGGTGACGATCAGCCCCGTCAAACCGAGCGCGTCGTCAAACGACTTCACTTGGCTGAGCGCGTTCTGCCCGGTGTTGCCGTCCACCACCAGCAGCACCTCATGCGGCGCATCCGCTTGCGCCTTGCCAATCACGCGCTTGATTTTTTTCAGCTCTTCCATCAAATGCAGCTGAGTCGGCAAGCGCCCGGCGGTATCGGCAATCACCACATCGCAACCGCGCGCACGGCCCGCCGTCACCGCGTCAAAGGTCACGGCCGACGGGTCGCCGCCCTCTTGGCTGACGATTTCAACGGCGGTCCGGTCGGCCCAGGCCGCCAATTGCTCACGCGCCGCAGCGCGAAACGTATCGGCTGCCGCCAGCAATACTTTTTGCTTGGCCTCGGCCAAATGCCGCGCCAGCTTGCCAATGCTGGTCGTCTTGCCCGCACCGTTGACGCCCACCACCATCATCACCGTGGGGCTGTGCTGGCCGACAGTCAGCGGCTTTTCCAGCGGCCGCAGCAAGTCGGTCAACGATTCGACTAGCAGGCCGCGCACGGCCTTCGGCTCGGTCACCTTCGCCTCTTTGACACGCCGCTTCAAATCGCCGAGCAAGAATTCGGTGGCCCGGACGCCGGTATCCGCCATCAGCAACGCCTCTTCCAACTCTTCGTAAAGTGCATCGTCGATCTGCGTGCCGGTAAACACCTGAGCAATGCTGGAGCCCGTCTTGCGCAAACCGTGACGAAGCTTCTCCATCCAAGTGCGGCGCGGCTCGGCGACGGCCGGAGTCAGGCTAGGCGCTGATGAAGCGGGCGGCAATGACGGCAACGACGGCACTTGGGCTAACCAAGGCGTGGGGAGCAAGCCAGGCTCGGGTGAGGCTTCGATCAGCGGGACAGCAGCCACTGCGGTTGGCTGCTGCTGCGGCGGCTGCGGTGCAGGCACTGGCACTGGCACCGGCTTTTTCTTGAAAAAACTGAACATTGCGACACCTGAGAACGGCGCACAGCGGAAAGGATGCTGGCTCTGCGCCTTGTGAAAATTCGGTCAACCCCGACCGGTGTGCGGGTCGTGAGCGAGCGAGCCCACAGGGTCTGCCAGCGCACTGACCGGCTGCGAGGCATCATAAACGGGCGGCCGGGCGAGGCATCTTGCGGCGTCACTGATCAAGGATACTGAGCCCACTCCCGCCGAATTTTTGAGATTTCGCCATGCAAATTCTTGATGCACAAGCGACCACCGACCGCTTGCCCTTTGAACGCTTGATCCCGGCCGTGGCGCAAGCCATGCTGGACCTCAGCGCCGGCCACATCTGCGCCAGCCCGCGCACCGTGTTGCCGCTGCCCGACGGAGGCAACTATCTGGTCATGCCCTGCACCGATGATCGCTATGCGGTGACCAAATTGGTCGCCGTGACGCCGGCCAATCGTCAACAGGGGCTGGCAACGATACAAGGCCGCGTGATCGTCAGCGATGCCCATGCCGGCACACCGTTGATGGTGCTGGACGGCCCGGTCGTGACGGCCAGGCGCACAGCGGCCGTGACGCTGCTGGGTGTGGAAACGCTGCTCCGCCGTAACCCGAGCTGCGCCGTGTTGGTCGGCTCGGGCGCGCAGGCCCTGACCCATGCGCTGGCCATGACCGAACGCTGGCCCGGTTTGCAACTCCGCTGCATCGGGCGCAATCGCTCGCAAAGCGAAGCCTTCGTGGCAGCGTTGGCAAAGTTGGGCGTTAAGGCCATCACCCTCACGCTGGAGCAAGCCCTGGACGGTGCCGATGTCGTCGTCACGGCCACCACCTCGCTGGCGGCGGTGCTGCCCGAGGCTGTCGATCCCGCCACCCTGATCGTCGGCTTGGGCAGCTACACACCTCAAATGGCCGAGCTGCCTGCGGCGCAAATCCAATGCCGACAAATTTGGGTTGACGACCTTGAAGGAGCCCGCCACGAAGCCGGTGATTTGCTGCAAGCCGGCATCGATTGGGCTCGCGTGCGCAACTTGGCCGATGCGTTGAAAACGCCGTCGCTGCCGCAGTCACCAATGCTCTATAAAACGGTAGGCCATGCGGCCTGGGATATGGCTGCGGTACGCACCGCCCTGTCTTCATAAGAAATTTAGTTGGAAAGCTTGCAATCGTCAAAACCACCGTGCTAGAATCACAGGCTTGAGGCGCTTTAGCTCAGCCGGTTAGAGCGACGGAATCATAATCCGCAGGTCCGGGGTTCGAATCCCTGAAGCGCCACCAAAAGAAAGATCAAAAAAGCCCAGTCCGAAAGACTGGGCTTTTTTGTTTGTGACGCACATTGACGCGGCTGGCGTGAACGTGCTCCGTGAATGAGTGTGTGCAAGGAGCAGTCGCTGGGCAGCGGACGTGAAAAAGGCCGCTGCAGCGGCCTTGGCTTCACTTCGTTTTGAACCAATCGTCGGTGGCGCTGCGCTCCCAAGCGGCGATCTGGCGCTCGGCTTCGTCTTTGAGAACGCCATAGCGCTCCTGGATCTTGCCGGCCAGCATCTCACG
>JBIIVZ010000532.1:0-2549 GCA_044339175.1 Roseateles sp. | reverse complement strand
GATTTCAAGCTCGCAGCCGTTGCAGGACCCGGCGTCCACCGCGCGGATACTCAGCGCCCGGCCGATGATGTGCAACAGGTCTTGGTGGATCAGCGGCACGGCGGCGGCGTCGTTGTTGTGGTCGGCGACGGGCTCGCCCGGTGTGACGACGGGGGCCGCTTCGGTCAATCGGCCGGTGCGGGCGACTTGTTTGAGGATGCGCCACATCAGAGGTCGTGCCCCGCGTAGCTGAGGTTGAAGGATTTATTGATCAGCGGAAAGTCCGGCAGGATGTTGCCGATCACCGCATGCTCCAGCACCGGCCAGTTCTGCCACGAAGGGTCGTGGCAATGACAGCGCTGAATGCGCCCGTCGGCGCTCAGTTGCAAGCCGACCAGCACCTCGCCGCGCCAACCCTCCACCCAGCCCAGGCCGGTGCGGGCGGTGGTGGCAGTAGCAGAGGGCTGTGTCAGTTCCTGATAGACAGGACCATCCGGCAGTTGCCGGCACAGCGCGCGCAGCAGTCGCATCGATTCAAGCAGTTCGTCGAAGCGGATCGCGACGCGCGCCGCCACATCGCCACTGCGCTGGGTCGCCATGCTGATGTTGAGCGAGTCATAAGGCAGCCAGTCGTGATCGCAGCGCAAGTCACGGGCCTGGGAGCTGGCGCGGCCGGCCAGGCCGGTCAGGCCCAACTGGGCCGCCAGCGCGGGCGCGACCCGGCCGGTGCCCACGAAGCGATCTTGCAAACCGGCGTGTGCGTCGTAAACGGCGCGCAGCGTCTGCACCTCGCGCGCCGTGTCAACACATTGCTCGCTGATCAGTGCCAGCAGCGGCGCGGCCGGATCGACGCTGACGCCGCCCGGCACGATCACATCCATCAGCAGGCGGTGGCCGAACACTTGTTTGGACAGGCGCTGCCAGAGCTCCCGCAAGCGTGAAAACTGCACCAGCCCGAAGCCCAGCCCGGCGTCATTGCCCAAGCTGCCCAAGTCGCCCAGGTGGTTGGCCACCCGCTCGCGCTCCAGCAGCAGCGCCCGCAACCAGGCGGCACGCAGCGGAATCACCGCGCCCCAGGCCGACTCCAGCGCCATGCAATAAGCCCAGCCAAAGGCCACTGTCGAGTCGCCCGACACACGACCGGCCAGACGGTAGGCGTCCAGCGGTGCCAGCTCGCAAAAGCGGCGCTCGACGCCCTTGTGGGTGTAGCCCAGTTGCTGTTCCAGGCGCAGCACTTTTTCGCCCACCACCGAGAAGCGGAAATGGCCCGGCTCGATGATGCCGGCATGCACCGGCCCGACTGCCACCTCATGCACGCCCTCGCCCTCGACCCGGATGAAGGGGTAGTTGCGGGGCAACGCTGCTGTCGTGGCTGTCGTGGCTGTCGTGGTGGGCGTGGCGATTGCGGCAGTTTTGTGTTCTGCCGCAGTGCGGAGCAACGGCGCAGGCCCGTCGCCCCACAGCCCATGGTCCAGCCACGGCCGGCTGTCGTGAGCGCCTGCGGTGGGCAGGCCCAACAAGTCCTGCAGGCTGCGCTGCATGCGGCCGGCAAAGGGAAAGCTCGATGACAAATCCGGCAGCACTTGGCCAGCAGTCAGCGGCGCTTCAAGGTAGAGCAGGCCGTCTTGCAAGCCATAGGCCGCGCAGGCGATCAGCGTGGCCGGCTGACCCCCGCTGTTGTCACCGGCTTCACGCCCCCACAGCGAGATCAGCCGGCCGCCCAAGGCAGCGATCTGCCGGCCCGTGTCGGCCCACGCCTCAAGGTCGAGCTGGGCGCGCCAGATCGGCAGCGGCGTGGGCAGGCGCTGCGAGTCAAGCCCTAATTGAGTGATGGACATCGCTCAGGTTCCCATCAGCATGGCGGCTGCTTGCGTGTACCAGGCGTCGAGAAACGGCGGAATGTAAAGCCCCAGTAGCAGCCCCAACAGCAGGTGCACAAACACCGGGACCAAGGCCGGCGGGTGGGCCAGCGGCTTCAGCAGGGTGTCACCGAACACCATCGGCTGGACGCGGCTGAACACCGAGGCGAAGGCCAGCCCCAAGGCGATCAGCAGGAAGGGCGTGGCCCACGGTTGGTCGCGCATGGCGGTGGTGACGATCAGGAATTCGCTGGCAAACACGCCGAACGGTGGCAAGCCCAGAATGGCCAAGCTGCCCAGCATCAGGCCCCAGCCGACGGTGGGGCTGACCGTGATCAAGCCGCGGATGTCGTCCATCAACTGGCTGCCGGCTTTTTGGGTCGCGTGGCCAACGGCAAAGAAGATCGCCGACTTGATCAGCGAATGCACGGTCATGTGCAGCAGCCCGGCGTAGCTGGCGATCGGGCCGCCCATGCCGAAGGCAAACGTCATCAGGCCCATGTGCTCGATCGACGAGTAGGCAAACATGCGCTTCACGTCTTTTTGCCGGATCAGTAAGAACACCGAGGCGACCACCGACAGCAGGCCGAAGCCCATCATCAATTGCCCGGTCAGGTTGCTCTGCAGCGCGCCATCCGTCAGCACCTTGCAGCGCAGCACCGCGTAGAGCGCCACATTCAGCAGCAGGCCGGACAGCACGGCAGAGACCGG
>JBIIVZ010000531.1:0-2559 GCA_044339175.1 Roseateles sp. | reverse complement strand
GCAGATCGCAACTTGCAGCTGTCGCAATTGCGGGCTGAAGCGGTGGCCGCCTATTTGATCGCTCAGCATGGCTTGCTGCCCGAACGGCTGTCGCCGGTCGGGCGCGGTTCGTCAGAATTGCTGAACACGCAGCGCACTGATGCGCCGGAGAACCGTCGCGTGACCATCGTCACGGTCAGGAACTGAGGTGCTGCTGTTGTTGCTGATGCTGATGCTGATGCTGTTGATGGCTTTCGCGCTGAATAAACGGTGTGCGGCGTGAAACAGCCGGCCAAGCCCGCCGCGCACCCGAACTGGTTTCGTTACCGCTGGCTCGCCTCGACGGCGCTTTTTTTCGCTCTGCTGGGGCTAGCCTGCCTGCTGGTGTGGCCGGTTTGGCCGGGGCAAACCAGCAGTCAAGCCGCAGCGACACCGGCACCAATATCAGCCGCTTTGCCGCTGGCGGAAATTCGCCAACCCACCGCAACCGCTTCGGCCAGCATCGAGCAGTTGCTTGCCGGTTCGCCTGGAAAAAACGCAGAGGACTGGCGCGTGCTGCGTCTGCAAGGCAATGCAGCCGTGCTGGTGATCGAATTCCCGACGCTGCTGGTTCAGGGGCAAACCTTCAATCGGGCGGCGGCGCTGCTGGAGAAAACCGGCGGCTTGCGTCAGCAACTGCTGACTGATGACGAGCTGGCGACTCTGCTGACGAAGGCGGGCGACAACACCGAAACCTTTTTTCTGGGACATGACTACACCGCCAATGGCTTGGCGCGGTTTTTCAATCAGGCTGAACGGCAGTCCATTGCACTCAACCCCCAAGAGCTGCGCCTGCGCCAGCTGCTGCTTGACGCCTTGATTTTGAAACACGAGGCGGGTCGCTACCTCGCGCAGGGCGAGCAAGCGGTGATCAGCTTCACTAGCGTGCAGTTGGATAACCCGGCCACACCGCAAGATGAAACAGTGGACGCGCTGCGGCGCGAAAGCATCCTGCTGCATGAACTCAGCCACGGCGAGTTTTTCACCAACCCCGACTACCAACAACGCAGCTGGAACTACTGGCGCAAGGCCTTGACCGAGGTCGAACGGCGAGCGTTTCGGCAGTTGCTGGCCGGTATGGGTTACGACGCTGGCAACGAGGAGTTGATGGTCAACGAAACGCAGGCCCTGCTGATGCACACGCCAGACGAGCGCGCTTTCGGCCCCGCCAACCTGGGCTTGAACGCCGCGCAGCTTGCAAACCTCAAATTGCGCTGGCAGCAAAACCTCTGAGGGTGAGCGTTTTTCGTAGCGAGCGGCGGCCAGGTCGGAGTCTGCGCGGCTGAAGGATCGGCGGCTGCCCGGCGGCCGTGCAGTAGAAAAATCTCGGCCCGTCAACCCAGCTCGACGATGACCGGTGCGTGATCGCTGGGGCGTTCATTCTTGCGCATCGCTTTGTCGATGCTGCAGACTTTGACGCTGTCCTTCAGCGCGGGGCTGACCATGATGTGGTCGATGCGCAGGCCCTGGTTCTTGCGAAAAGCCAGGTTGCGGTAATCCCACCAACTCCAGCTTTTGGGCGGCTGCTCGAACAGCCGGAACGCATCGACCAGACCCTGCGCTTGCAAGGCTTGGAAGTGAGCGCGTTCTTGCGGTGTGCAGTGAATTTGCCCCGCCCAAGCGACCGGGTCGTAGACGTCCCGGTCTTCGGGCGCGATGTTGAAGTCACCCATCAACACCAGCTTTTCATGCGTCTTCAGCTCGTCGGCCAGCCAGGTTTGCAGCGCAGCCAGCCACGCCATCTTGTATTCGAACTTGTCGCTGTCGGGTGCCTGCCCATTGGGAAAGTAAGCGCCGACGCAGCGCACACCGTCCACCGTGCCGGCAATCACCCGGGCCTGAGCATCTTCGAAGCCGGGGATGTTTTTGACCACGTCCAAAGCCGGCGTGCGGCTGATCAAGGCCACGCCGTTATAGGTCTTCTGCCCGAACCACTGCACCTGGTAGCCCGCTGCACCAATTTCCAAGGTCGGAAATTTGTCGTCGGTCATCTTGGTTTCTTGCAGCACCAGCACCTCGACCGGATTGGCCGCCAGCCATTCCAGCACCTGCGGCAGCCGCACGGTCAGTGAGTTGACATTCCAGGTCGCAAGACGCATAAGAGAATTTTCCTTTGTAAATCAATAGCTTGGTGTTCTGTGTTTTTGGCCGGCGACACAGCCAGCGACGCAGCCAGCGACACATCGAGCGATGCAGCAAGTGCGTGTGCCTTCAATTGTGCGATTGTGGCCTGACCTTTGCTGCCGATCTGCCGCCCAGGCTCCCAGGAGCTTGTCGGACTTGGGGAGCGTCGGCTGATTCGGTCTGAAGATGCCGCTCACGTGTCAGCACCAAAAATCAGCCGACTCAGTTTTGAGTTGGCGATTACCGGCTCTGGCTTGAGCTTGGTTCAGCGGATACCGGGTGCTTTCGACCCGTCCACTGAGATTGACTTCAATTTGCGGGCACCGTGACTCCACCTCGGACGGTGCGTCCGGGTGTCGAAATGGCCCGCCCAGTGAACTCCAGATCAAATCTTTCGGCGGCGAACCACGGTACAGA
>JBIIVZ010000065.1:0-9176 GCA_044339175.1 Roseateles sp. | reverse complement strand
CGCTGAGGTGAAAGCCGCCGGGCGCGAGATAGCCGTGGCCGGGCAAAATGCGCTCGCCGTCCACCGCTTCCTTGACGCTGATGCGGCACAGGCTGTCGAGCCGGGCTGCGTAGCTCTTGGTGAAGCCTGGCGGCATGTGCTGGGTGATGACGACGGCAGGGCAATCGGCCGGCAAGTTCACTAGCACTTCCTTGGTGGCTTCGGTGCCGCCGGTGGAGGCACCGATGAAGATGATTTTTTCGGTCGACAAGCGACCCAGGCTGGCCATGGCGACCGGCTTGGCCGGTGGGGTCGCTGCCCCACCGGCCAAGCCCGCCGCAGCCGGCGCGGCCGGCGCGCGCCGGATGTGCGCTTTCGAGGCGATGCGGATCTTGTCGGTGATGTCGTCGGCCAACTGCCGTATGCCGTCGGCCACGCCGATCTTGGGCTTGGCCACAAAATCCACCGCGCCCAACTCCAAGGCCTTCAGCGTCACGTCGGCACCGCGCTCGGTCAGCGTGGACACCATCACCACCGGCATCGGCCGCAGCCGCATTAGGCGTGACAAGAAGTCGAGCCCGTCCATCTTGGGCATTTCCACATCCAGCGTGATCACGTCCGGGCTCAGCGCCCGGATCATCTCGCGCGCCAGCAGGGGGTCGGCGGCTGCACCGACGCACTCCATGTCGGCCTGCCGATTGATGATTTCGCTCAGAATGCTGCGCACCAGCGCGGAATCGTCCACCACAACTACTCTTGTCTTTGCCATTTTTTTATCCTTGCGTAAGCGCCAAACGGGCTTAGAACAGATCGACCGAACCGCCCGAGGCCACCACCGGCTGGACGCGCTGAGCTGCCAGGCGATCTTGCTGAATCAAGGCATCGGTGTTGGCCGGTGCCAGCCGCTTGACCATGGCCTTGCCGCTGTGCGGCAAGAAGCAGACCTTGCGCGGGTAGATGTCCAGCACGTCTTTGGAGACGATGGGAATGCGTTCGGTCTTCAAATAGTCGATCACGAAATTGGTGTTGCGCTCGCCGACGTTGATCGTATTCATGCCGGCAATCACCGCGCCGCCGCCGAAGATCTTGGCTTCCATGCGGCTTTTGACCGCGCCGCGTTTCATCATCTCGTTGATCAGCAATTCCATCGCGAACGAGCCGTAGCGGCCCGAGTCGCCGCTCCCTTCGGGCAGCATGAAGTGGTTCATGCCGCCAATTTGGGCGTGGCGGTCCCACAAGCAGGCAGCGATGCAAGAGCCCAGCGTGGTCATTACCAGCAGGTCTTCGTTGTCGACAAAATACTCGCCTGGCAAGATCTTGACCGCCGCATTCTTGAAATGGGCGTCGTAGAAGAAAAACGAGGCTTCGCCGGGCTTGCGTGGCATGGCTTTCAGCTGCGCCACGCGTGCCGCGCCGGGGCCGCTCGAAAACATCGAGCCGGTGCCAGCGCTGGAAAGGGCAGGGGGGATGCTCATGAGTATTTATCGGCCGTAAAGCTGGAAGCTGAAGAGTTTTGTCGAGCGCCGTTCAGACGCGCTCGTAGATCGTCTTGCCGCGCAAGCGGAACAGGTCTTTGGCTTCGGTGAAGTTCTCCGAATGGCCGACAAACAGCAGGCTTTGCGGGCGCATCACCCGGTGGATGCGCTCCAGCACCTTGCGCTGGGTCGGCGCATCGAAATAAATCATCACATTGCGGCAAAACACCATGTGGAAAGGCTCGCCCAGTGACCATTGGGCGTCCATCAGGTTGTGGGGCTTGAAGTCGATCCAGCGTTGCAACTCGGGCTTGACGCGGATGCGACCCGAGTTGTCGCCGGTGCCGCGCATGAAGAAGTTGCGCATGCGGGTTTGATCGAGCCCGCGTGCATCGGCGTTGTAGACACCGCGTTTGGCCGCGATCAGCACATTGGTGTCGATGTCGCTGGCGCTGATCTGCACCTGCGCGCTGGCCCCCAGCGCTTCGCTGCAGGTCATCGCGATCGAGTAAGGCTCTTCACCGGTCGAGGCCGCACAGCACCAGATGCGCACCGGCTTGCCCACCAGCGGCTTGAGGTCCTGGGCGAGTGCGTGAAAGTGATGCTCTTCCCGGAAGAACGAGGTCAGGTTGGTGGTCAGGCAGTTGACGAACTCCTGCCATTCCTGTGCGCTTTGAGCGCCGGTCGCACTTTCGAGCGCTTGCAAGTAAGCGGCAAACGATTTGTGGCCGGTATCGCGCAAGCGCCTCGACAAGCGGCTGTACACCATCGCGTGCTTGCCTTCGTGCAAGCTGATGCCGGCGTGCTTGTAGATCAGGGCCCGCACGCGCTCGAAGTCGGCGGCACTGAAGCTGAATTCGTGATCGATGGTGTCGGCGCCTGAGGCGTGCGGTGCTGCGGACATGTGGGCGCTCGGTTGTATTGGCAGGGCGTTGACAGGGCGGTACTGGTGACGGTGCTGGCGACGGTACTTGTGACGGTACTGGCGACTTCGGCGGCAGCAGCGGCCACAGTGCCCGCCGCGGACCGAATCTTCTAACGATCAATAAGTTTGCCGGGTTTGCGCGGGCAGCATAGTTCAAACAAGCCGGGCAAAGCCGTATTGTTCGCGTCTGGCCACCATTGGGGCCACTGCTAGACTAGATCGGTACACCTCTTGGATCACTTTGAACTCAAGCCCACCACTGCCATTTTTGGACGCACGCCGATTGAGGCTGGACTCGGCATTGCAATTGCTGCACAGCGCTGGCGCACAGTTGCCCGAGTCGCCGCCCTACAGCGAGGACTGGGTGCAAGGCTTGGTGGACGCGCTGTGCGATTTGTCTTGCAAGGATGCATTGACCGGTTTGGTCAATCGCCGCAGCTTCGAGATGGCGTTGGCGCGCGAAGTCGATCGGGTCGCCCGCTCGGGTGAGTCGGCCTTGCTGCTGACCCTGGACATCGACCACTTCAAAAGGGTCAACGACACCTACGGCCATGCCGCCGGTGATTTGGTCATCAAGGCGGTGGCTGGCGCGCTCAACCAATCGGTGCGGCCGATGGACACGGTGGCCAGGGTAGGCGGCGAAGAGTTCGCTGTGGTGCTGCCCAACTGCGCCGCCAGCTTTGGCGCGCTGGTCGCCGAGCGCATTCGCGAACGCGTGGCGGCTTTGCAGGTCGGGGTCGCTTCGGGCGAGATCTTGAAGGTGACGATCAGCATCGGGGGGGCGTTTGCACCGCAGTGGGTGCGTTCTTCCTCCTTGTTGTGGATGGAGCGCGCCGACCGGCAGCTCTACCGTGCCAAGGCCGAGGGGCGTGACCGGCATTGCCTGGAAGCTCAGGTCGAGTCCATGGTCAGTGCCGAGGAAAAAAGCATGTTGTTCGCCATAACGCAACAGGAAAGTGAATGAGTACGAGACCTGATCTTGCAGCTCCCCAGCCGGGCGCGCCGAGGCCGCCCAGTTCGCGCGGTGGTGCCCGCACGCTGGCCGTGACCAGCGGCAAGGGCGGCGTCGGCAAGACATTTGTGGCCGCCAACCTGGCCGCCGCGCTGGCCGCCAGAGGCCAGCGCGTGCTGGTGCTGGACGCCGACTTGGGCTTGGCTAATCTGGACGTGGTGCTGAACCTGCACCCCAAGCTGACGCTGCACGACGTGTTCACCGAAAAGGCCACGCTGGAGCAGGCCATCCTGCCGGCACCGGGCGGTTTCTTTGTGTTGCTGGCCGGCTCCGGCATGGTCGAATATTCGCGCCTGACCCCCGATATTCGCGACAAATTGCTGAAAATCGTCGAAACCGTCAAGCCGCGCTTTGATTGGGTGCTGCTTGACACCGGCGCGGGCATCTCCGATGTCGTGCTGTTCTGTATTTCGCTGGCGGCCGATGTGTTGGTGGTTGCCACGCCCGAGCCCACGTCGCTGACCGACGCCTACGCCACCATCAAGGTGCTGTGCACGCAGCAAGGCCGGCGTGAGGTCGGCTTGCTGGTCAACCAAGCCAATCGGGTTGGCGAGGGCCGCTTGATCTGCGGGCAGTTGCAGCAGGTTCTGCAGCGTTTTGTGTCCTTCACCCCCGGGCAGAGCTTCAAGCTGCAATTGATGGGCGAGGTGAAGTCCGACATGGCCGTGCGGCAGGCGGTGCTGAAGCGCCAACTGGTGCTGGAACACTACCCTGGCAGCGATGCGGCCCAGGCGATCAAGGCGCTGGCCAACAAGCTGCTGGGCCAGTAAGAACCCGCCTAAACCGGCAGGTGCAGCAGCACCATCAAGGCACCGCTGCCACCGTCGCTGGCGCGGGCCTGGACAAACGCCAGCACCTCCTGCTTTTGCACCAGCCAGCGGCGCACGCGCAGCTTAAGCACTGGTTCACGGCCGGGTGAGCCATTGCCCTTGCCGTGAACGACGCGCACACAGCGCAGGCTGCGGCGCGCGCAGTCGTGGACGAAATTGCCCAGCGCTTCGCGGGCTTGGTCGCGGCGCAGACCGTGCAAGTCCAGTTGCGCTTGCAGGCTCCAGTGGCCACGCCGCAGTTTGCGCACGACCTCTTCGCTGACTTCCGAGCGTCGGTAGGACAGGGTGTCGTCGGTTTCCAGCAGCGAATCGACATCAAAGTCGTCGGACAGGCTCTGGCGCAGCGCCATTTTTTCATCCGCTTCACGAAAGCGCGGTTCGGGTGCAGGCGGCGTGATGCGGTGGATCGCTCGCAAACTGTGCGTCAGCGGTGTGAACGCGCCGACCGAGAGCTCGAAAATCCGTCGCTCCTGATCGAGCAAACGGGCGGTGGCGGCCAACTGCTCACGGCGCAACTCGGCGGCGTGGCGGGTCAGCGCCAGTTCGCGCTGGATGACTTTCAAATCCTGCAAGCTGCGCAGCGCCAGCACCGGTGGGCGCTTCAAAGCAAACCCCGCTCGGCCAGCGACACCACTTCACCGGAGCCGACCACCAAATGGTCCAGTACCCGCATGTCCACCAAGGCCAGCGCCGATTTCAGCGCTTGGGTCAGCAACTCGTCCGAGCGCGACGGCTCGGCCACACCCGACGGGTGGTTGTGGGCCAGGATGACGGCGGCAGCGCCTAAATCCAAGCCGCGTTTGACGATTTCGCGCGGATAGACCGATGTTTGCGTCAGCGTGCCGCGAAACATCTCCTCCATCGCGATAAGTCGGTGCTGAGCATCCAGGAACATCACCGCGAAGACCTCGTGCGTGAGCCCCGCCAGCTTCAGCCGCAAAAACTGTTTGACGGCATCCGGCGCATCGAACACCGGGCGGCGCGCCAGCTCTTGCAGCAGCGAGCGCCGGGCGATCTCCAGCACGGCGGCGATTTCTGCCTGCTTGGCCGGCCCCAGGCCGTGGACTTTGGCCAGGTCGGCCACGCCCGCATGCAGCAAGCCGTGCCAGCCGCCGAACTGATCCAACAAGCCCTGCGCCATTTGCAGCACCGGCAGGCCTTTGACCCCGGTGCGCAACAGCAGGGCCAGCAGTTCAGCATCGGCCAGCGCCTGTGGGCCGCGCGCGAGCAGCTTTTCGCGCGGTCGCGCATCGGGGGGCAGGTGGTCGAGTGGCATGGTGACGGGGCCGACTGAATGGGCCGGCAAATGATGGGCCACGAGCGTGGCCCTAAAATCACGGCAGTCTAGCGAATAAAGCCCAAACGTGAATCTCATCGAAGCCAGATCCTTTTTGACACTGCACTACCGCCTGGCCGGCCCGGTCGGTGGTGATGCTATCAACACTTTTGCTGACAAGCCAGCCACCTTGTCGCTTGGCACGGGACAGTTGTCCCCGGCCATTGAGGCGCATCTGATCGGCTTGCCCGAAGGCGTGCGCACCCAGTTCGAGCTGGCACCGGGCGAGGCCTTTGGCCCGCACAACCCCGACCTGCTGCAACGCGTGCGCCTGAGTTTGCTGCGCGAGCTGGGCAACCCGGACACGCAGTACAGCGTCGGCGATGTGGTGCAGTTCCCCACGCCCGACGGTACGGCGGGCTATGCCGGCAGCGTGCGCGAGCTGGGCCCCGATTGGCTGCTGTTCGACTTCAACCACCCGCTGGCCGGCCAGCCGGTCACGTTTGAAGTGCATGTGATCGGGGTGCTTTGACATGAGCAACGTCCAGCCCCAAGAAGTACTGTTGGCCGAGCCGCGCGGCTTTTGCGCCGGTGTCGACCGGGCGATCGAGATCGTCGAGCGGGCCTTGCTGAAGTTCGGCGCGCCTATTTATGTGCGCCATGAAATTGTCCACAACACCTACGTGGTGAACGATTTGAAGGCACGCGGTGCCATCTTCATCGAGGACTTAGCCGATGTGCCGCCCGGTGCGACCCTGGTCTTCAGCGCGCACGGCGTCAGCCAGGAAGTGCGTCAAGAAGCTGCACGGCGCGGCTTTCAGGTCTTTGACGCCACCTGCCCGCTGGTCACCAAGGTTCATGTGGAGGTGGCCAAGCTGCACCGCGAAGGTTATGAATTCATCATGATCGGCCACAAAGGCCACCCGGAGGTGGAGGGCACGATGGGGCAGCTGAGCAGCGGCATCTATCTGGTCGAAGACGTGGCCGACGTGGCCCATGTGCGCGTCAACAACCCAGCCAAGTTGGCGGTGGTGACGCAGACGACGCTCAGCGTCGACGATGCGGCCGAGATTCTGGCCGCCGTGAAAGTGCAATTCCCGTTGGTGCGCGAGCCCAAGCAGCAAGACATTTGCTACGCCACGCAAAACCGCCAGGACGCCGTCAAGGTGCTGGCGCCGCAGGTCGACGTGGTGATCGTGGTCGGCAGCCCGACCAGCTCCAACAGCAACCGCTTGCGCGAGCTGGCCGAACGCCTGGGCACGCCCGCCTACATGGTGGACAGTGCCGAAGATCTGCAGCTTGAATGGCTGGACGGCCGCGCCCGCGTGGGCCTGACCGCCGGTGCCTCAGCCCCCGATGTGCTGGTGCAGGCCGTCATCAACCGGCTGCGCGCGCTGGGTGCCACGGCGGTGCGCAGCCTGCCCGGCGTGGAAGAGCATGTGCGCTTCCCGTTGCCGCTGGGTCTGGGTGACAAGTCCATGGCCGAACTGGCCCCTGGCCGATCCTGATCCTGGCCTGTCGTTTGACGTCGCTGCCTGATGTCGCTGCCTGATGTCACTTAGGCAGCGAACCGTCGGCGACAAGGTGGCCACGGCCCCCGCTCGCCGCGATGAGAGACAGAAAGAACAAGGACATCCCATGCTAGACATCACCCTGCTGCGCAAAGACCTCGACGCCGTCATTGCACGCCTGAACACCCGCAAGAGCCCGCAAGCCTTTCTGGACGTCGAGCGCTATCAGGCGCTTGAAACCGAGCGCAAAGGCGCTCAGACCCGCACCGAAGAGCTGCAAGCGCGGCGCAACAGCCTGTCCAAGCAAATCGGCATCTTGAAGGGCAAGGGCGAAGATGCCTCCGCCGTGCTGGCCGAGGTGGGCAGCATTGCCGACGGGCTGAAGGCCGGGGCTGACCGGCTCGACGCGATCCAGCAAGAACTGACCATCATGCTGATGAGCGTGCCCAATTTGCCGCATCCCTCGGTGCCGGTGGGCGAAGACGAGGCCGGCAACGTCGAAGTGCGACGCTGGGGCACGCCGCGCCACTTCGATTTCGAACTGCGCGACCATGTGGACCTGGGTGCAGCGCTGGGGCTGGACTTCGAGACCGGAGCCAAGCTGAGCGGCTCGCGCTTCTCCTTCATGCGCGGCAAGATCGCCAAATTGCACCGCGCTTTGGCCCAGTTCATGCTGGACACCCAGACCGAAGTGCACGGCTACACCGAGTGCTACACGCCCTACATCGTCAACCGCGAAGTGCTGGAAGGCACCGGCCAGCTGCCCAAGTTCAAGGAAGACATGTTCTGGGTCTTGCGCGGCGGTGAGGACGACGCCGAAGAGCAATATCTGATTTCAACGGCAGAAATCACCCTGACCAACTCGGTGCGGGAGCAAGTGTTGGACATGGCCTCGCTGCCGATCAAGCTGACCGCTCACAGCCCCTGTTTCCGCTCGGAAGCCGGCAGCGCCGGCCGCGACACCCGCGGGCTGATCCGCCAGCACCAGTTCGACAAGGTCGAGATGGTGCAGATCGTGCATCCCGACAAAAGCTACGAAGCGCTGGAGGAAATGGTCGGCCACGCCGAAGCGATTCTGCAAAAACTGGACCTGCCCTACCGCGTGCTGACGCTGTGCAGCGGCGACATGGGTTTTGGCTCGACCAAGACCTACGACTTGGAGGTTTGGGTGCCCGCCCAGCGAACCTACCGCGAGATCAGCAGCTGCTCGAACTGCGAAGCCTTTCAGGCCCGCCGCATGCAAGCACGCTTCAAGAATGCGCTGGGCAAGAATGAGCTGGTGCACACGCTGAACGGCTCCGGCTTGGCCGTCGGCCGCACCCTGGTGGCCGTGCTGGAGAACTATCAAAACGCCGACGGCAGCATCACCTTGCCTGACGTGCTGCGCCCTTATTTCGGCGGTTTGGATGTTCTTCGCGCTTGATGGTGTGAATGTTTTTTACTGCGCGGCCGCCATGCGTCGTTGGCCAGATGCTCGGGATCCTCACGTACCTGAAGTACGCTCCGGTCCTTGCGCTCTGTCCGTCTAGTCTTGCAGCCGCTCGCTACAAAAACTTTCGCTTTTTGATGTCTGAAAGCCCTGAAAATTCCGCTAGAATTGTGGGCTTGACTCGTATCTAACCACGCGAGCACCAGATTTTGTAAGTTTTGGAGAGGTGGCAGAGTGGTTGAATGTACCTGACTCGAAATCAGGCGGGCGGTAACGCCTCGGGGGTTCGAATCCCCCCCTCTCCTCCAAGTCAGTGAATCACAACGGTTCACAACCCATCAAGCCCCTAAGTAAATCAACGACTTAGGGGCTTTTTCATGTTCGTCGACGCACGGCGGCGGGGCGGCGAGGGCGGCGCGGACTATGCATTCCAGCCCGGCAGATTTGCCAGGCGACCCCGGCTAAGATTCCAGCCGTGGCCACTGCGCCCGCCCAACCACTGCTGGAACCTTCCCTTGAAACAATCTATTCGCCACTTTGCCTTGTCTGCCGCCTTGTTTGCTGCAGCCGCTTGCACTTATGCCGCGCCGGCTGAAACGCTGCCGTCCGGTGTTCAGATCACTGTTTTGACTCCAGGTAAGCCGGGGGCTGCGACGCCTAAGGTCACCGACACGGTGACGGTGCATTACCGTGGCACCTTGCAGAACGGTACCGAGTTCGACAGCTCGTACAAGCGGGG
>JBIIVZ010000530.1:0-2577 GCA_044339175.1 Roseateles sp. | reverse complement strand
CACGCGCCCCCGCCACCTCTCGGCGCAAGCGCAGTTTTGAGTTGATCAGGCGTGCAACGCCAGTCGTGGCCCACGGCTGGCGGTGGCTTCGACCAGCAACAAGGCCAGGCGCTGCAAACCGGCCCAGGCGTCGACCGGCCAGTCCGGGTGGCGCAGGCCCTTGACCAGACCGTCGCAAATTTGCGCGGCTTCCACCAACTGCAACAGGTCGGCCGCACGCAGGCCGGGCACGATGCGCTCGAACAAGCGCTCCTTGGGCCCCCAGACGCGCGCTTCACGCATGGCCAGTGGCAGCGGCTTGCCGGCATCGACCGCGTCGCGCACGCGCTTCAGCGCCCGGATGTCTTCGGCCAGCGCCCAATGCACCAGCACGGCCGCTTCGCCCTCGGCCTGCAGCCCTTCCAGCATGCGCAGCACGCGCGCCACTTGGCCCCCCAGCACCGCTTCACTGAGCTTGAAGACGTCGTAACGGGCCACGTTCAGCACCGCCGCTTCAATTTGCTCGAAGCTCAACTCGCCCTGCGGGTGCAGCAGACCTAGTTTTTGCAACTCCTGGTGGGCGGCCAGCAGATTGCCTTCCACCCGGTCGGCAAAAAAGTTCAGCGTGCGCTGACCGGCCTCGCCGCCCTGCACGCGCTGGCCCTGTGCCACCAGGCGTTGCGCAATCCATTGCGGCAGCGCGCGCCGCTCGACCGGATCGACCCGCACCGTCGCTCCCGCGCCGTCCAGTGCAGTGAACCAGGCGCTACTGGTTTGCGTCTTGTCCAGTCGGGGCAGGGTGATCAGCGTCACCACGTCCTCGGGCAGGCGGGCGCAATAGCGTTGCAGGGCGTCGGAGCCGTCCTTGCCGGGCTTGCCGGACGGGATGCGGATCTCGATCAGCTGGCGCTCGGAAAACAGGCTCAGCGCCTGCGCCGCACCGAGCACCGGGGCCCAGTCGAAATGCGCGCCGCCGACGATGAAGACCTTGCGCTCACCGTAACCCTGAGCGCGTGCCGCCGCCCGGATCTGGTCGGCCGCTTCTTGCGCCAACAGCGGCTCATCGCCGTAAACGGTGTAGATCGGCCGCAGCGCTTTGGCAAGCTGCTGGGGGAGGGCATCGGCGCGGATTTGCATCTGGAATCTGCCTTTTTTCAGCTCGGCAGGCGCACCGCTGCCAAGCGGCGCATCACCTGGGCCACCGCTTCGGACTGCATCGCCCGGTACAGCATCGCTTCTTCCTGCTCCTTGGCCAGGGCTTCGCTTTCGGTGTAGTTCATGTCGCGTGTCATGCGCAGCTCGGTGCGCGGCAAGATGACCTCGCCGCCAGGCGTGCGCAGCGAATAGTCGAGGCTGACCCGCAACTGCCATTCCCGCACCTGGCCCGCCGTGGTGGACACGATGGCCGATTTATCGCGCACATCGCGCAGCGCCAGCAGCACCAGTTCGGCCCGGTTCGGGTCGTCCAGCAAGCGCACAGGCGTGCGCGACAACTGCCGCCGCAACTCCGCCGCCAGCGGTGAGTCCGGCCTGAAGCCGCTCAACGCCATGCTGCGGAACATCAGCTCGGGCTCACGCCGCAGCGCAAAGCCGCAACCGCTGAGGCCGGCGGCGGCGCTGACGGCAGTTGCTGCCAGCGTCATTAACAGGGAGCGGCGCTGCATGTTGCGGGCCTCAGACAACGATGTTGACCAAGCGGCCGGGCACGATGATGACCTTCTTGGGCGGCCGGCCTTCGCTGAACTTGACGAACTCTTCGTTCGCCAGCGCAGCGGCCTCGATGCTGGCCTTGTCCGCTTGGGCCGGTACGGTGATGGCCCCGCGCAGCTTGCCGTTGACCTGCAGCATCAGTTCGATTTCGTCCTGCACCAGCGCCGCGTCATCCACTTGCGGCCAAGGCGCGTCGAGCAGGTCGCCCAAGGCTTGCGCGAAGCCGAGTTCCTGCCACAGCGCGTGGGTCAGGTGCGGGCAGGCCGGGTACAGCACGCGCAACAGCACCGAGAAACCTTCGCGCACAGCCGCATCCTGACCCTGCGACTTGAACGCTTCCAGCGCATTGAGCAACTTCATGCCGCCTGATACGACGGTGTTGTACTGCATCCGCTCGTAGTCATAGCTGATCTGTTTGAGCACCAGGTGCACTTCACGGCGCAGCGCCTTGCCGTCGCCATTCAGCGCAGCAAAATCGCGCCCGCCAGCGTGGATGGCGTCCGCCTGCTTGGCCCCGAAAGCCCAGACGCGCTTGAGGAAGCGGTGCGCGCCCTCGACGCCGGCATCGTTCCATTCCAGCGTCTGCTCCGGCGGCGAAGCGAACATGACAAACAGGCGGGCTGTGTCGGCACCGTATTGGTCGATCAACAGTTGCGGGTCCACGCCGTTGTTCTTGGACTTGGACATCGTGCCCACGCCCTCGTAATCGATGGCCGAGCCATCGCTCTTGAGCTTGGCGCTGACGACCTTGCCGCTGGCGTCCAGCACATCTTCGACATCTTGCGGCCAGAAATACTCGACCCCACCTTGCGGCGTGCGGCGTGAATAGATGTGGTTGAGCACCATGCCCTGGGTCAGCAGCTGGGTGAACGGCTCGTCGATCTTGAC
>JBIIVZ010000529.1:0-2583 GCA_044339175.1 Roseateles sp. | reverse complement strand
TGCGTTTTCGTGAACACGCCAGGAGCACGCTCTTGAATGTCGGCCTGCACGCGCAGCTTCAGCGGCTTGAAGGCGTTGCCGCCGAACAGGGCCGGGAACAAGCCCTTCAATTTGGCCGCGCAGGCAGCGGGCGTCAACTCGTTGGCGACGGGCGCGACCGCAGGCGCAGCCGTTGCAAACTCGGGCTCAGCCTCGGCAGCCACCTCGGTGCTTATGTCGGTGCTTATCCCGGTGCTTACCTCGGCCGCCAGCTCAGGCGCTATGTCCGTGCCGAGCTCGGTCGTCGCGACCTCGGTCGTTGCGACGGGCGTCGCTGCTTCAGGCATCGTGGCCTCCATAGGCTCGGCAATCGAGGCGGCGGACGGCTGGGTGGTGGTGTCGTTCATGGGCAAGCGCTGGGCAACTACTGAATGGATCGAAGCGCGTATTGTCCACTGGACAGCTTGCAAGGCCAAAGCAACGGGCAGAGCGAGGACTGAACTGCCTCAACCGAGCCCACCAAAAACCTTTTTGAGGATGGCGCTGCCGGTGCCCAGAGGGTCTTTGCGGATCTTGCGTTCCTCCTCGGCAATCAACAGGAACAGCCCGTCCAACGCGCGGGCAGTGACGTATTGCTGGATATTGGCGTCTTCCTTTTTCAGCAAACCGAAGCCTGCGGCCTGACCCGCCACGGCGTTGTATTTTTCCGCCAGCGAGACCCGCTCGGTCGCTTGGGTGACGATGGGCAGGAACTGCCGGGCCAGTGGTTCGCGCGTCTTGTCGGCAAAAAACCGGGTCGCCGCGTCCTCACCTCCTTTGAGAATTCGCCAGCCGTCTTCAACGCTCATATTTCTGACCGCCGCCACCAACAGGGGCTTGGCGGCCGGCACGGCGGCTTCCGCCGCGCGGTTCATGGCGGTCAACAACTCATCGACGCGCCGCCCCTGGCCGGTCGCCCGCAGCAGTCGTGCCGCGTCCTTCAAAAAGCTCGGCAGCTCAATGCGAACGGCCGGGTTGCCCATGAAGCCGTCCGGCTTGCCCAAAGCGCCGACGGCCGCCACCGCGCCCCGCTCCAGCGCAGCCCGAATGCCCGTCGCCGCCTCGCCCTCGTTGACGACAGCACCGCTGAGGGGTGCCCACAGCGCCAGCGCGGGAATGAAAATCAGCTGCCTGCGTTGCATGCTCGCTCCCATAAATTGCCAAGCCGCCAAGATATCAGAGTGGCTCGTCGCTGAGTGCCGCCACATCCTGATCAATCGCGCCGAACAGGCTCAGGCCATCGCGCCCCTTCATTTCGATGCGAACGGTGTCGCCGAACTTCATGTAATCGGTCTTGGCCGCGCCGCTGGCCAGCAACTCAAGCGCACGCTTTTCGGCGATGCAGCTGTAACCCCGGTTGGCGTCCTTGTTGCTGACCGGCCCCGAGCCGATGACGGTGCCGGCACCCAGCGGCCGCGTTTTGGCCAGTTGCGCCATCAGTTGACCAAAGTGAAAGGTCATGTCGGGCCCGGTCTCGCACTGACCCACCTTGCGGCCGTTCCACATCGTCTGCAAGCTCAGGTCGACCCGACCGCCGCGCCAGGCGCTGCCCAGCTCGTCGGGCGTCACCGCCACCGGACTGAAGGCGGTGGCCGGCCGGCTTTGAATCAAGCCATGGCCACGCGCCCACTCGGCCGCCATCAGCTGACGCAAGCGCCAGTCATTCGCCAGCATCAGCAGCCGCACACCGTCCAGCGCCTGCTCGGGCGTGGCACCCACCGCCACGTCACCGGTGATGACGGCCAGACCCGCCGCAAAGTCGATGCCCATCGCTTCCGAAGCACAACGCAGCGGCTGGCACGCGCCTGAAAACTGATCGCTGCCGCCCTGCGCCAGCGGCGGTTCGGCAGCGCCCGGAGAGCCGGTGCCGCGCAACAAGCTGTCGTGCTGCGCATAGGCCGACCCGGCGACCCATTGGTAGGCGCGCGGCAGCGGTGCCATGCACTGCTTGGGGTCAAAGTTGAAGGCGTGGCGCAGCTTGCCCTGGTTCAGGCTGACCGACATCTCCTCCAACTGCGGCGACAAAAAGCCCCAGTCGTCCAGCACCTGCTGCAGGCGCGTGGCAATGCCGGTGGCGTAATGGGCCTGCGTCAGATCGCGCGACACCAGCAGCAAATGGCCGTCGCGCGACCCGTCAAGGTAAGTAGCAAGTTTCATCGAAGTCGAACTCGTTGGGCTGAAGGGGCAAAGCGGTGGCAGCATTGTCCGATGGACAGAAAACACAGCGCCGTTGCCAAGCACGCCGACCCGACCAAGCGCGGAGTCTCAGGCCTGCGTGCCTGGGCATGGGCCTGGCCGGCCGCGCTGACCTTGCTGGCCCATGGCTGGCTGCTGTCCGGTGAAGCCCCGCGGTCCAAGCCAGCAACACACGCCGCCTTCAGCGCTCCGAGCCGCCTCAACGTCGCGCTGCAAACGCGCAGCAGCAGCCCCAGCCCGGAAGCGGCAGCGGCAGCGGCAGCGCTCATTCCAACGCCCACAGCCCAGCGCTTGCCGACAGCGCTCAGCCCACGACCGGGCCAGCCAGCTGAGCCCACGGCGAGCGACGCCGCAGGGCCAGCAGCCGAA
>JBIIVZ010000528.1:0-2586 GCA_044339175.1 Roseateles sp. | reverse complement strand
TGGCCCGCGCAGCAGCTCGCGCACTTGTTGAATGCCGCCGCCGCCGAAGCGGTCAACGTAGGTGATCAGTTGGATTTGATTTTTCATGGCGGGTGTTGAGGCCGGCGAGTGCCGGCTTCAATAGTGGGAGGGGAGCCAGCGGTGCTGTCAGCGGGTTTGAGCGGCCAGCTGCGGCGCTTGCCGGGTTTGCACCCGCAGCACGGCCAAGGCCGCGACGAACAGCAGGCCGCCTGCCAAGCGAATCACGTTGGCCGGTTGGCCACCCAGCAGGCTTTGGTAGATCAGCGGCAGCGTCAGCATCTGGATCAACATCGGGATGACGATGAACATATTGAAAATGCCCATGTAAACACCCGCCCGCTCCGGCGGAATACTGCCGGCCAACAGCACATAGGGGTTGCCCATGATGCTGGCCCAGGCCAAGCCAATGCCCAACATCGGCACGAACAGCAACCAGCGGTTGTGGATTTCCGGGATCGCCCACATCGCCAGGCCGGCCAGCGTCAGGCACAGCGCATGCACGCGCTGCGGGCCAAAACGCCGGGTGAAGGGCAACATCGCAAAGGCTGCGATGAAGGCCACAAAATTGTAAAAACCACCAATCTGCCCGTTCAGCAAACCGGCATCCCGAAAACCCTGCGAGCTGGCATCGCCGCTGGCAAACATCGTTTGCGCCAAGGCCGGCACGATGTAGATCCAGTAGCACATCATGGCGTACCACTGGAACAGCTTCATCCACCAGAGCTGACGCATCGTCGGCGGCATGTCCTTGATGGCTTGCCAGATTTCGGCCAGCGTTGCGCGCCAACCCCGCGGGCGGCTGGTCAGCTCGGCCACTTCCGCCGGGCTGAGCGGCAGCTCCGGCACTTTTTTGACCGACCACCAGACGGTGGTGAAAGAGAACACCGCCCCGATCATGAAGGCCGCCACGGTGATGTGAGGAATATTGCTGGTGTTAACCGCGTCCTTGTTCATCCCCAGCCATACCAGCAGCGAGGGTGTCAAATAGGCAAACGTCTGCGCCAGGCCGGTGAAGGCACTCTGGGTCAGATAGCCCTGCGCATGTTGCGACTGATCCAAGCGGTCGCTGACATAAGCGCGGTAAGGCTCCATCGTGACGTTGTTGGCGGCGTCCAGAATCCACAGCAGGCTGGCGGCAAACCACAGCGTCGGGCTCAGCGGCATCACCAGTAGCCCCAGGCTGCACAGAATCGCGCCAATCAAGAAGTACGGCGTGCGCCGACCCCAGCGCGTCACCGTGCGATCACTCATCGCGCCGATGATCGGCTGGATCAGCAACCCTGTCATCGGCCCGGCCAGCCAGAGCAGCGGCAAAGTCGCTTCATCGGCACCCAGATACTTGTAGATCGGGCTCATATTGCTTTGCTGCAGACCGAAGCTGAACTGGATGCCGAAAAACCCGACATTCATATTCACGATCTGCCAAAAACTCAGGCGTGGTTTCATGCCGTCTTCCCCACTTAATTTCTTACAAAAACCGAGCGCTGGAATGTCGAGCGTTCGGCAATTCCGTGCGCATCTCACTACCTTTTCTGCCCGAAGCCCAGCTTTTGTCTGGTTGAGCAAAAGCGCGGCCGAAGGATCAGCCCGGTGGGGCGTTTTGCGCAGGTCAAGAAGGGAGACCGTGACCCTAGGTCACGTCGGAATGACACGGAGCAAAACGCGACGCCGGGCTGATCCCGCGAGCCTGCCGACTCGCTGCGAAAGCCAGGTACCTGAATAACTTAGAAGTTGTACTTCAACGTCGCCCGCACCGTCCGCCCATTCAGTGCCCGGGCGGCATGGCCGTCGCCTTCAATCTCGGTGTAAGCCAAGGTGTTGAACAAGTTGTTGGCCGACACAGAGATCTGCGCCTTTTCGTTCAACTGGTAATACACGAACGCATTCACCACGGTGTAAGCCGGCAGGGTGATGACGTTTTGGTCATCGCCGTAAGCCTTGCCCGAGCCGACCAAGGCCGCGCCCACTTCCACTGAACCAAAGCTGTAGCTCGGTGCCAGTTGGTAGACAAACTTGGCTTGGCGACGCGGCTGCTTGTTGACGACAGTGGCGTCGTTCGAGGCCTTGATCTTGGCGTCGGTCAAGGTCGCACCGGCTGCAAGATTAAAGTTGCCCAGCGCATAGGCCGCTTCCAACTCGATGCCATTGGCCTCGTACTTGTTGGAGGTGAACTTCTGCGTGGTCACTTCGTAATTGCTTTCCTTGGTGCGCGCGTTGAACAAGGTAGCGAACACGCTCAAGCCATTGCCGCGCCACTTCACACCGGCTTCGGCTTGCTCGATTTCGTTGACCGAGATCGGCACCGAGCCATCCAGCGGGTTGCCGTACAGCAAGCGGTCAGCGCTGAACGCCACGCCGCTGCTGACGCGGGCAAAGGCCGACAGGTCACGGTTCAGGGCGTAGTTGGCTCCCAGCGAATAGCTGTTGTGCGCGACGCTGTAGTTCACCATTTTCTGGCTGGCCGCGTCCCAGGTCTTGGCCACGTTGTCGCCGTTCAAGGTGAAGCCGCGTGCTTTTTGCTCGTCGCGGCGCAGGCTGCCGTCGATGATCAAGCTGCCCAACTCC
>JBIIVZ010000064.1:0-9252 GCA_044339175.1 Roseateles sp. | reverse complement strand
CATCAGCGGCTGCAAGGCGTAATAGCCAGCCACGGTACAAAACAACGCACCTGCCGGCAATAGCGTGGCCGCCGACAACAAACTACGCCCAGTTGATTGGGCCAGCTTTCGCTCAATCAACAGCAAAAGCAGCGCTGCAGCCAAACTGATATTGGCTTCAAGCGCGAACAATCGCCCCACCACCAAACCCGCTTGTGCACGGTCAAGCACTGCAAATGCGCTAGGCGCTGCCACCAGGGCAATGCAAAGTAAGAAGCCACCCCACAAGGCAGCCAGCAACATGCGGGAACGGCTCAGCATCGATGTCAAACGTAGCGAACCTCAACCACCTCGTAGCGCTTGACGCCACCTGGAGCTTGAACTTCTGCGACATCGCCTGCTTCCTTGCCGATCAGCGCACGTGCAATCGGCGAGCTGATCGAAATCAGCCCCAACTTCAGATCGGCTTCGTCGTCACCGACGATCTGGTAAGTCACCTCAGCGCCGCTGGACTCCTCCTCCAGATCGACCGTCGTGCCGAAAACAATTCGACCACCAGCATCGACGCTGGCGGGATCAATGATCTGGGCCGCTGCCAATTTGCCTTCGATTTCGAGAATTCGGCCCTCGACGAAACCTTGCTTGTCCTTGGCCGCTTCGTATTCGGCATTCTCTGACAAATCGCCTTGCGCACGAGCTTCGGAAATTGCGTTGATCACCGCGTGGCGCTCAACGCCTTTGAGTCGGTACAGTTCTGCTTTGAGCTTTTCAGCTCCGCGTGTGGTCAGTGGAATCGTGGCCATGTTTAAACCTTGAAAGACAAAATGAATCCGCCGCCATCACTCGGGAAACCGAGAAACGGCGGCGGATTGCGCTGAAGTGCAGTTTAGTTCAGTTCGGCGTGCAGCTCTTGCAGGGATTGCACCAGCAATCCGTCCTGATGCTTCATGCCTTCGACAGCCGCCTCGCAGCCTGCCATCGTCGTGTAATAGGTCACGCGCGCCGCCAAAGCGGCTTGGCGGATATAGCGACTGTCGGCAATAGCGGTACGCGTCTCGTCCACCGTCGTGAAGACCAATTGAATTTCACCGCCTTTGACGAGGTCGACGATGTGCGGACGCCCATCCTTGACCTTGTTGACAACGCGGACCGGCACGCCGACTTCAGCAATCGCAGCCGCCGTACCCTTGGTTGCCACCACACCAAAACCAAGTGCGTGCAGGTCGCGTGCCACTGCAACGGCGCGTGCCTTGTCACCGTTTTTGACGGTGATCAACACATTACCTTGACGCGGCAGCCTTGAACCGGCACCCAACTGACTCTTCAACATCGCTTCGCCAAAGGTGCGAGCCGTTCCCATCACTTCGCCGGTCGAACGCATCTCGGGGCTCAGAATCGGGTCAACGCCAGGAAACTTGTTGAAAGGAAACACCGCTTCCTTGACGCTGAAATAGGGCGGAATCACCTCGGCAGGAATACGGCCCAAGCGATCTTTCTGATCTTTCAACTTCTGACCGACCATGCAGCGGGCTGCAATCTTGGCCAGTTGTTGCCCGGTCGCTTTGGACACGAAGGGCACGGTGCGCGACGCACGCGGGTTGACTTCCAACACGAACACGGTGGCACCGTCCAGGCCGCCAGTGACGTCGCCCTGGATGGCGAACTGCACATTCATCAAGCCGACCACCTTCAAAGCTCGAGCCATCGCCGAAGTCTGACGGCGCAACTCGTCTTGCAGCTCTTTTGACAAGGTGTAGGGCGGCAAGGAGCAAGCCGAGTCGCCGGAGTGGATACCGGCCGCCTCGATATGCTCCATGATGCCGCCGATCATCACGTCCTCGCCGTCGCTGATGCAGTCGGCGTCCACTTCGACGGCATCTTCCAAGAAGCGGTCCAAGAGCACCGGCGACTTGTCCGACACCCGCACGGCTTCGCGCATGTAGCGCTCCAGGTCCTTGTCGCCATGAACGATCTCCATCGCCCGACCACCGAGCACATAGCTCGGGCGGACGACCAGGGGGTAACCAATTTCATGCGCCAATTCAAGCGCTGCTTCTTCGGTGCGCGCTGTCCGGTTGGGCGGCTGCTTCAAGCCCAACTCATGCAACAGCTTCTGAAAGCGTTCACGGTCCTCGGCCATGTCGATACTGTCAGGCGATGTGCCGATGATGGGCACGCCGTTGGCTTCCAGATCGAGCGCCAGCTTCAGCGGCGTTTGGCCGCCGTATTGAACGATGACGCCGATCGGCTTTTCTCTTTCAACGATTTCCAGCACGTCTTCCAACGTCACCGGTTCGAAATAGAGCCGATCTGAGGTGTCGTAATCGGTCGAAACAGTCTCGGGATTGCAGTTGACCATGATGGTTTCATAACCATCCTCGCGCAAAGCCATGGCCGCATGCACGCAGCAGTAATCGAACTCGATGCCTTGACCGATCCGGTTCGGGCCGCCACCCAACACCATGATCTTCTTATTGTTGGTCGGTAAAGCTTCGCATTCTTCCTCGTAGGTTGAATACAGATAGGCCGTCTCGGTCGAGAACTCGGCAGCACAGGTATCCACCCGCTTATAGACCGGCCGAATGCCTTGGGCATGCCGCGCACGCCGCACCTCGTGCTGATTGGTCTTCAGCAGCTTGCCCAAACGCTTGTCGGAGAAGCCCTTTTTCTTCAGCAAGCGCAACTCATCGGTGCTCAGCGACGTCAACGTACGGTCGCCCAAGGACAATTCGATCTTGACCAACTGCTCGATCTGCGTCAGGAACCAAGGGTCGATCGCTGTTTCGTCAAACACCTCGGTCAAGCTCATGCCGATGCGAAACGCATCCGCCACGAACAAGATGCGCTCCGGTCCGGGCTCACCGATTTCCTGCACGATTTCGTCGCGATCCGACGGCAAGCATGAGGTGCGCTCGCTCAGGCCGTCAATACCGGTTTCAAGCCCGCGCAAGGCCTTTTGAAAGCTCTCCTGGAAGGTCCGACCCATGGCCATCACCTCGCCGACCGACTTCATTTGCGTCGTCAGACGCGAATCAGCCATCGGGAATTTTTCGAACGCGAAGCGCGGGATCTTGGTGACCACGTAATCGATGCTCGGCTCGAAAGAGGCCGGAGTGGCACCACCGGTGATGTCGTTGCGCAGTTCATCCAGCGTGTAACCGACGGCCAACTTGGCAGCGATCTTGGCAATCGGGAAGCCGGTGGCTTTTGAAGCCAGTGCCGACGAGCGGGAGACGCGCGGATTCATCTCGATGACGGTCATGCGCCCGTCTTTCGGGTTGATCGAGAACTGCACGTTCGAGCCACCGGTGTCAACGCCGATTTCGCGCAAAATGGCGATGGACGCGTTACGCAGCAACTGATATTCCTTGTCGGTCAGCGTCTGTGCCGGGGCAACCGTGATCGAATCGCCGGTGTGAACACCCATCGGATCAAGGTTTTCGATCGAGCAGACGATGATGCAGTTGTCCTTGCTGTCCCGCACAACCTCCATCTCGTACTCTTTCCAACCGATCAGCGATTCTTCAATCAGCAGTTCGGTGGTCGGCGACAGATCAAGGCCGCGCTTGCAGATTTCCTCGAACTCTTCCGGGTTGTAGGCAATGCCGCCACCGCTGCCGCCGAGCGTGAAGCTGGGGCGAATGACCATCGGAAAGCCGGTCCCGTCGATTTCGGCCGTGATGCGCTTTTGCACCTCCAGCGCCTCTTCCATCGTGTGGGCGATACCGGATCGGGCCGAGTCCAAGCCGATCTTGGTCATCGCCTCCTTGAA
Source organism: Roseateles sp. (assembly GCA_044339175.1). Lineage (GTDB taxonomy): Bacteria > Pseudomonadota > Gammaproteobacteria > Burkholderiales > Burkholderiaceae_C > Paucibacter_A. Next base: position 5,501 of record JBIIVZ010000064.1, on the reverse strand, counting down.
CTTTTGACGATCCTCCGCCTTTTCGATGGCCTTCTCGTTCGCGCCAATCATCTCGACGTCGTACTTGGCCAGCACACCATGCTTGTGCAATTCCAACGCGCAGTTCAGTGCTGTCTGCCCGCCCATCGTCGGCAGCACAGCCATTTTGTCGTTCGGAAAAGCCAGTCGCTCCTTGGCGATGATTTTCTCGACCACTTGCCAAGTGATCGGCTCGATATAGGTCACGTCGGCCGTGTCCGGATCGGTCATGATGGTGGCCGGGTTGCTGTTCACTAGGATGACTTTGTAGCCCTCCTCGCGCAGCGCCTTGCAGGCTTGGGCTCCGGAATAGTCGAACTCGCAGGCCTGGCCGATGATGATGGGGCCGGCCCCGATGATCAGAATACTTTGAATGTCAGAACGTTTGGGCATGTCAGAACTCCACCAGGCCTAATCAGGTTTTAGCCATCAGACCGATGAAACGGTCAAACAGGTAAGCAATATCGTGCGGACCGGGGCTGGCTTCGGGGTGACCCTGGAAGCAGAACGCCGGTTTGTCGGTGCGCGCCAAGCCTTGCACGGTGCCGTCGAAAAGGCTGACGTGCGTCGTCCGCAAGTTGGCTGGCAGGCTGTCCGCATCGACGGCGAAGCCATGGTTTTGGCTGGTGATGCTGACGCGGCCGTTGTCCAAGTCTTTGACCGGATGGTTGGCACCGTGGTGACCAAACTTCATCTTGAACGTCTTGGCACCGGAGGCCAGCGCCATGATCTGGTGCCCAAGACAGATCCCGAAGGTCGGAAGCCCCGACTCGATCAACTCGGCGGCGGCCTTGATGGCGTAATCACAAGGCTGCGGATCGCCCGGGCCGTTGGACAAGAAGACGCCATCGGGTACCATCGCCAGCACGACCGAAGCGGGCGTTTGCGCCGGTACTACGGTGATCTTGCAGCCGCGCGAAGCCAGCATGCGCAAAATGTTGTGCTTGACGCCAAAGTCGTAAGCGACCACATGGAATCGCGGTTCGGTCTGCTGGCCATAGCCAACGCCCAGCGTCCACTCGGTCTCGGTCCAGCTGTGCGGCTCTGTCGTGCTAACAACGCGAGCAAGGTCAAGACCGGTCATGAGGGCAGCACCGCGAGCCAAAGCGACAGCCTCGGCCAGCAGCACATCACTGATAACGGCACCGGCGGGCAAGGCAATGATGCAGCCGTTTTGGGCACCGGTGGTGCGCAGCAAGCGGGTCAAGCGTCGGGTATCGATATCGGCAATCGCTACCGTGCCTTCGTCGTGCAGGTACTGCACCAGACTGCGAGTCTTGCGGAAATTGGAATCAAGGATCGGTGGCTCCTTGATGATCAGACCAGCGGCATGAATCTTCTGCGCCTCGACATCCTCATCATTGATACCGTAGTTGCCGATGTGCGGATACGTGAGAGCCACGATCTGCCGGCAATAGCTCGGGTCGGTGAGGATTTCTTGATAGCCGGTCATCGCGGTGTTGAACACCACTTCTCCGACTGTCTGACCGGCTGCGCCGATCGAGGTGCCTTTGAAGACCGTACCGTCTGCCAGGGCAAGAATTGCTAAAGGGGCTTGGAGCAGTTCGGGCAGCACGGGGGAACTCCGGTAGTGAGCGTGCCCAGCTCGGCTCCGTTTCCTGACACATTGTTGTCAAAGAGCCTGAGTCCGGTCGTGAAACTAAGGGGAGTTCCGCTGGGTAGCGTTGGGTTGCGGGTAAACCTGCTAAGTATACCCGACCAGGGTTATTACCAAGCCAATTCCCAGAAGGACGGGCCAGAGACCGGCCCGCACGACGGGCGAGTTGCGACCGCAAACCGGCCCCGGGATCGGAGCCCCTCGAACGGACAATCAGCCCAGAGCGGCGATGCCCGCGCGGGCAATCTGCGCATCTTCATTCGACTTGACGCCGCTGACGCCAACCGCACCCACGTGGAACCCGTCGACCAGAATCGGCACGCCGCCTTCCAGCAGGCCGCTCAAGCCGGGCACGCTAAGGAACGAGACGCGGCCCTGATTGATAACGTCCTCATAAACTTTCGATTCACGCCGACCCAGCGCAGCGGTGTGCGCCTTGGCAGGAGCGATCTGGGCCGACACGGCAGCCGCGCCGTCAAGACGCTGCAACCACAACAAGTGGCCGCCGTCGTCGACGATGGCAATGCTGACCGCCCATTGATTGGCGATGGCCTCGGCCTCGGCGGCAGCGGCAATTGCTTTGACTTCGACCAGGCTCAGATAGGGTTTTTGCTTCATGGCATTGAATTTATAGAATAAAGCTTCACTTTAAACCGTCTGCTGACTGTGATTGCCTCGTCAAAAAGTTAAACAGTTCGCGCCAATCTTGCGGCCGTGAACCGATGAACACAAGCAAGTTACAGTTGACACACGGCAAACGGCATTGGCCGCTTGCCCGAATTCAAATTTTTGCCCGGAGGATTTATGAACGAAAGTCTGCAAAACCAGTACGGCAACACCGTCAGCGGTGGCCTGCCTGCCGAACGTCAACGTGTGTTGCGCAACACTTATTGGCTGTTGGCGTTGTCCCTCGTGCCTACCGTTCTGGGTGCTTGGGTCGGCGTGTCGACAGGGATCTTGGCGGCGATGGGCCCGGGCATGAGCATGATCGTGTTCTTCGCCGGAGCCTTCGGCCTGATGTTTCTGGTGGAGAAGACCAAAGACAGCAGCACCGGCGTTTACGCCTTGCTGGCCTTCACCTTTTTCATGGGCCTGATGTTGTCGAGAATGCTCGCCCACATCTTGGGTTTCAGGAACGGCAGCAGTTTGATCATGATGGCGTTCGGTGGTACCGGTGCCATCTTCTTTGCCATGGCATCGTTGGCGACGGTGATCAAGCGTGACCTGTCTTCGATGGGCAAATTCTTGTTCGTCGGTGCAGTTATTTTGATGGTGGTCGGTGTGGCCAACATCTTCTTGCAGTCCAGCGCCTTGATGTTGACGATGTTGGCGTTGTCGATGGCAGTCTTCTCGGCCTTCATGCTGTACGACATCAAACGCGTCTTGGACGGCGGCGAAACCAATTACATCTCGGCCACGCTGGCAATCTACCTGGACGTTTTCAACGTCTTCCAGAGCCTGCTGGCCCTGCTGGGCATCTTCGGTGGCGAGCGCGACTGAGCCAGCGCTACGCAAACAAAAAGGGACCCTCGGGTCCCTTTTTTGTGTCTTGCTCTCGATCAAACGCGATCAAACACCGCGATGCTTTCCACATGCGAGGTGTGCGGAAACATATTGACCGCACTGGCTGCCGAACAACGGTAACCGCCTTGGTTGACCAACAGGCCGGCGTCGCGAGCCAGGGTAGCCGGGTTACAGCTGACGTAGACAATGCGCTTGGGCTGTTGCCAGCCGGGTGCCAGGCTCGGGTCTTGCTGAATGTCGGCCAATGCCTGTGCCAACGCAAAAGCGCCGTCGCGCGGTGGGTCGACCAGCCATTTGTCGGCAGCGCCATCCGCCACCAATTGCGCGGGCGTCATTTCAAACAAATTGCGCACCACAAAGGAGGTGTTGTCGGCCAAGCCATTGAGCTTGGCATTGATGCGCGAGCGCTGCACCAGCGTTTCGCTGCCCTCGATGCCCATCACCTCACGCGCACGCGTGGCCAGCGGCAAGGTGAAATTGCCCAAGCCGCAGAACCAGTCGATGACGCGCTCGTTTCGCTGCACATCGAGCAGACGCAAGGCCCGCCCCACCAGCACCGTGTTGATATGCGGATTGACCTGGGTAAAGTCAGTCGGCTTGAACGGCATGGTGATACCAAACTCCGGCAGGCTGTAGGCCAATTCCGGGCCACCCTCGTCGAGCAGATGCACGGTATCCGGCCCTTTCGGCTGCAACCACCACTGCACATCGTGCTCCGCCGCAAAGGCGCGCAGCAGGGCTCGATCGCCCTCGGGCAAAGGGTTCAGGTTGCGCAGCACCAGCGCGATCACCTTGTCGCCCATGGCCAACTCGATTTGCGGCAAGGCATCACGTTGATCCATGCTGGAAATCAGCGCGCGCAGCGGCATCAACAAATCGCTGACCCGTTCGGGCACCACCTTGCAGACCTGCATGTCGGCCACGTAGCGGCTCTTGCGCTCGTGGAAGCCGATCAGCACCTGCGCCTTTTTGATGACATAGCGCACCGAAAATCGGGCGCGATAGCGATAACCCCAAGTTGGGCCTTCAATCGGCCGCAGCAGCATCTCGGGCTTGACCTTGCCGAGGTGCCAGAGGTTGTCCTCCACCACGCGCTGCTTGATGGCGACCTGCGCCGAGGCATGCAGATGCTGCATCTTGCAGCCGCCACAGGAACCCGCGTGCAAGCCAAAATGCGGGCATCCCGGCACGACACGTTGCGAGCTCTCGCGGCGCATGGCGACCATCGTGCCCTGCTCCCAGCTGCTTTTCTTGCGTCCGACGGTGACTTGCACCTCCTCACCCGGAAGCGCGCCCTCGACGAAAACTACCTTGCCTTCTTCGTTGCGGGCCACGCCCTGAGCGTCCAGGTCCATGGATTCGACCTTGAGCCATTCTGTTACTTGAGTCATGCGACGGATTATCTCCGGCCACAAGCCCGCCCCAAGCTCGCGCCGAACAGATCGCGACTAAAAAATCGAGTCTCGGTCAATCCCGTGACGCGCCATATCACGCTTCAACTTGGCCAGCGCTTCAATCTGAATCTGCCGGATACGCTCGCGCGTCAGCTTCAAGCGGTGGGCCAGCACATCAAGCGTTTCGGGTTCGCGGCCGGCCAAGCCAAAGCGCCCAGCCAAAACTTCTCGCTCGCGCTCGTTCAACACGCTCATGCCATGCCGCAGCATCGCTTCAACTTCGTGACCCAAACACAAGCCGAGCGGGTCCACCGTTTGCTCGTCCTCCACAAGGTCAAGCACCGACTCGCCGCCTTCGCTGTTGCGATCAACCGGTGCATCCAGCGAGCTTGGCAGCTCGGCATAGGACAGCAGGTCCAGCACCTCACTCAGCGGACGCCCGAGTACCGCAGCCACATCCTCGGCCCGCACCCGACCTTCATCTCCTTGCTGACTGCGCAAGACCTCCAGCGCGCGCCTTGCCTTCAGCACATGGTTGAGCTCGCGCACGACATGCACAGGCAAACGCACCAAACGTGCTTGATGCATCAAGGCGCTTTCTACCCCTTGACGGATCCACCAACTGGCGTAGGTCGAGAAGCGGAAACCCCGCTCGGGTTCGAACTTGCCAATGGAATGCATCAGCCCCAGGTTGCCCTCCTCGATCAGGTCGCTCATCGGCAAGCCGCGTCCGAGATACTTTTTGGCGATGCTGACGACCAAGCGCAGATTGTGTTCAATCATCGATTGGCGCGCGGGGAAGCTGCCTGCACGGGCCAGCACGGCCGTGTCGAACTCGTCTTGCGGGCTCAGCAACGGCGTACGCCGGATGTCGCGCAGATAGGCCTGCAGCGCGTTGCCGAGCTCGATCTCGGTCTCCGTATCGCTCTCGGGATCGGCGGGATCGG
>JBIIVZ010000527.1:0-2587 GCA_044339175.1 Roseateles sp. | reverse complement strand
CGCGTGCGCCTGCAGCTGGACACGATCAAGGACGCCGTGGTGATACCGCAGGCGGCGATCATCCTGCGCGGCACCGAGCGCTCGGTCTATGTCGTCGGCCCGGACAACAAAGTGGCGCTGAAGGTGATCAAAGTTCGCTACCCATTTGGTGAAATGGCCGTGGTGGACGGTATCCAAGCCGGAGCGCGGGTGGTGGTGGACGGCAAGCAGAACCTGCGGCCCGGCAATGCGGTGCGCGAGCAGACCGCAGCGCTGAACCCGGCAGCGGCAGCGGCTTCAGCCGCAGCATCTGCATCTGCATCATCCACCGCAGCCGCCGCGTCCGGAGTGGCCCAATGAATGTGACCGAGCTGTTCATCCGGCGGCCGGTCATGACCGTGCTGCTGAACATCGCGCTGGTGATCGCCGGGCTGGCGGCCTGGGGCAAGATTCCGGTCGCCGCGCTGCCGTCCTACAACACGCCGGTCATCAATGTGCAGGCCAGTTTGCCCGGCGCGTCGCCGGAGACGATGGCGTCGTCGGTGGCGCTGCCGCTGGAAAAGCAGTTTTCCACCATCGCCGGCCTGACCACGATTTCATCGACCAGCATCCTCGGCTCGACCTCGCTGACGCTGGAATTCGACCCGTCCCGCAACATCGACGCGGCCGCCGTGGACGTCCAGGCGGCGTTGTTCCGCAGCTTGCGGGCGCTGCCGGTCGAGATGACCTCGCCGCCCAGCTACCGCAAAGTGAACCCGGCCGACGCGCCGGTGTTGCTGGTGGCGCTGACCTCGCCCTCGCTCAATTTGTCTGACCTGAACGACTTTGCCGAAAACCTGCTGACCCCCAATCTGTCGACGATTGACGGCGTGGCGCAGGTGTCGATCTACGGCCAGAAGCGCTTCGCCATCCGCATCAAGGTCAGCAACGAATTGCTCAGCCAGCGCAACATCACGCTGGAAGAATTGCAGGTGGCGATCAAGGGCGCGAACGCCAACACGCCGGTCGGGGTGCTGGACGGCACACGCCAGACGCTGACGATTCAAGCCAACCAGCAATTGCGCAACGCGGTCGAGTTCGGGGCCGTGGTGGTGGGCAGCCGCAACGGCGCGCCGGTCTTCTTGCGCGATGTGGCCGAGGTGCAGGACAGCTTCGAGACGGTCAAATCCTTCTCAAGCTTCAACGGCGAGCGCTCCATCGTGCTGGCCATTCAGCGCCAACCGGATGCCAACACGGTCAAGGTGGTCGATGCGGCCAAGGCGATGCTGCCGCGCTTTCGCAGCCAACTGCCGGCCTCCGTGCAGATGAGCACGCTGAACGACCGCTCGCTGTCCATCCGCGAATCGCTGCACGACGTCTATTTCACGCTGGCGCTGACCGTGGTGCTGGTGGTGCTGGTGATTTTCTTGTTCCTGCGCCGCGCGGTGGCGACGCTGATCCCGACGCTGTCGCTGCCGATTTCCTTGATCGGTGCGCTGACGCTGCTGTTTGCACTGGGCTACAGCCTGGACAACATCTCGTTGCTGGGCATCACGCTGGCCGTTGGCCTAGTGGTGGATGACGCCATCGTGATGCTGGAGAACATCGTCCGCCACATCGAGGACGGCGTGGCGCCGTTCGACGCGGCAATTCGCGGCGCGCGCGAGATGGCCTTCACCATCGTCTCGATCTCGATTTCGCTGATCGCGGTGCTGATCCCGATCTTTTTTATGCCGGGCGTGATCGGCCTGCTGTTCCACGAATTTGCGGTGGTGGTGGGGCTGGCGATTCTGGTCTCGGCCGGGGTGTCGTTGACGCTGGTGCCGATGTTGTGCGCGCGCTTCTTGCGCCCGCACGAGGCCAAGCCGGAAAGCGCGCTGGGCCGCGTCTTCGAGCGCGGCTTCAATGCCGTGCTGGGCAGCTACACCCGCAGCCTGGACCTGGCCCTGCACCACCGCCGCTGGGTGCTGGGCGTGGCCGTGCTGAGCTTTGGCGCGACGGCATGGCTCTACATCGCAATTCCGAAAGGCTTCTTCCCCGAGGAAGACATCGGCCAAATCCAGGCCAGCACCGAAGCGTCTGAAGACATCTCGTTTGCCGCGATGACGGTGCTGCAAGAACGTGTGGCGGCCATCGTCCAGAACGACCCGGCGGTGGCCAGCGTGGCCGCGTCAGTGGGCGGTGGTGGTGGCGGCAGCGCGGTCAATACCGGCCGCATGTTCATCAACCTGAAACCCCGCGCCGAGCGCCCGCCGATGGCGAAAGTGCTGGAAAACCTGCGCAAGCAATTCAGCGCGGTGCCGGGCATTGCGGTCTATTTGCGACCGGTGCAGAACCTGCAGTTGGGCGGGCGGCAAAGCAAGAGCCGCTACCAGTACACGCTGCAAGCGGTGGCGGCGGGCGAGCTGAACGTTTGGTCCAGCCGTTTGCAGGAGAAGCTGCGCGCCGACCCACTGTTCCGCGACGTCACCAGCGACTCGCAACTGCGCGGCTTGCAAGCCAACCTGATCATCGACCGTGAACGCGCCAACATCCTGGGCGTGCAGATGCAAGACCTGCGCAGCGCCCTCTACGACGCCTTTGGCGAGCGCCAGGTGTCGAGCATTTATGCCGAGAGCAACACCTACCA
>JBIIVZ010000526.1:0-2594 GCA_044339175.1 Roseateles sp. | reverse complement strand
GCTCATGCGCACCTGCCGCGCCTGCGCATGGCGCATCACGTTGGACAGTGCCTCCTGGGCGACGCGGTAGAGCGCGGTGTCCCTGGTTGTCGTCGAGCCTGCACCGTTCACAGGCCACTGGCCCTCGGCTGCAAACACACACACCACGCCGGTGCGCACTTGCCAGGCCTGGCACATCGCTTGCAGCGCCGCCACCAGGCCGAGCTCATCCAGCTCCGGCGGCCGCAAGCGGCGCAGCAGGCCGCGCAGGCTGTGCTGCAACTGTTCCGCCGTCTGCGCCGCCCTTTGCGCAGCGGCGCAGATCGACTCTATCTGCGCAGCGGCGCAAATAGAGTCGATCTGCGCAGTTACGCAGTTGGCCTCGATCGGGCGCGCCGGCGAGGCCTCGGCGACGGCGGTCGGGCCCGCGTTGGACAGCATGCCTTGCAGCGACAACTGCGCCCGCTGCATATAAGCGGACTCGATGCGGATGGCCGTGCAGTGCTGCGCCATCTCGTCGTGCAGCTCACGCGCCAGCGCGACGCGCTCGCTCTCCTGCACCGCGATCAACTGCTGGGCCAACTCCCGGTTCTGCGCCAGCAGGGCTTGCGCATCGGTTTGGCGGCGCCAGGCAAACCAAGCCAGTCCGACGCCCAGGACCACCAGGCTGAGCGGCAACTCGTCCACCTGCCAAGCTTCGAAGCGGATCATCCAGCCCGCCAAGCGCTCGTTCAGTTGCAGCGCCACGGACAGCACGAAAATCAGCAAGGTCAGCGCGACAACACCCAAAAAATCGCGTCGCGCAGCCCCCTTCATTCCCAGGATTCCAGTTCCAGCGTGCGGGTGCCGCCGGTCAAAAAGGCCGAATGAGCGGGCTCCTGCCGCTCCATGCGCACCAGGCCGACACCGGCGCAATACCATTCCTGTGTGGTCAGCGGCAGGTCGCGCCAACCGGTGGCCGGGTCGGCATAGAGGCGCAGCGTGGCCAAGCCTTGCACCCGCAGGCAGTTCTTGAATTGGCCGGCCGGGCTGTCCACCGTCAGGTTGCTTTCCATGATCTGGTAGGTCATCGGGATTTTGGGATGGGCATGACGAATCTCGCGCGGGAACTCGTTGCTGCGCAGCAGCAAATAAGCGGTGGTGTGGGCCTGCCACTGCGTGCCGGGCTGCAGCGGGGTTTTCAGAACATAACGCCGCGCAGTATCGCTTTGCACCTGCTCGTCCAACACGCTCTGGCTGGCGACGCGGTAGATGCCGCTCTCATCGGCGCGCAGCCAGTAGTCCACACCGCTGTCGCTGTGACGCCGCCACGCCGCTTGATCGCCCAGCTCGGCCAGCTTTTCAGACCCATAAGCGCGCAGCGTCAGCGCCTCAACCTCGGGGCTGCTGTCATCTTCCAGCGTGGTGGTGACGCGGTAAGTCCAGCGGTGGCCGGCTTCGAGCGGAAAGAAGGAGTCGCCGGACGGCGCGGGCTGGCAGGCCGTCAGCAAGACAGCCGTCAACAGCAGTGCCAAATTCAAACGCAATGAACCCAGAGCAGCCGCCATTCATTTCTCCGGCAGTTGCGGCACCGGCAGGTCGCGCAACTTGACGACCTGCTCATCGCTGCCCGGCCGCAACCAGGCAAAACCGGCCTTGCCCGCCTTCGGCTCGCTGGAGCCGACCTGGCTGACACCGTCGCGCGTCTTCTTCATGGCCTCACTCAGCAGCGCATGCAAGTCCTTGCTGTAGGGCAGCACGAATGCGCGCGGTTGCGACACCGGTTTGCCGTCCTGCAGCGCATTGACCCAAACATACAGCGCGCCGGGCCGCTTCGCCGTCGGCTCATCGAACACCGCCGACAGCAGCACGAAGCGCGCGGGCAACGGGTCGGCGCTGGGCCAACCCCACATGCTGTGCACCGCCTCATTGGCGAAGAAGTAGAACAGCGTGACGCTGAGCGCCAGCAAGCCCTTCAGCCACACCGGCCACTGCGACCACAACAGCGCCAGCAAAGCCACAAAGGCCAGCGCCACCAAACTCAAAACAATCGGCAATGTCATGTCATCGCTTCCTCATAATTTTTGGACTAAAGACTTCGCCAAGGTATTGATCTGCGTGACCCGGCCGTCGGCTTGCAGGGTGAAGCGCACGGCGGTCGCTTCATCGCCCTGCCGAGCCAGCTTCACTTGCCCGTAAAACACCACTTCGGCGCGCGGGTTGACCTTGATGACATTGACCGTCACGTCGACCGGCTGGCCGTTCTTCGATTGGTAGTACTGCACGTTGACCGTGTACTCGCCCGGCACGATGCCGCGCAGCGTCACCACCTCCTGCCGGAACGGGCTCTGGATGCGCTGCCCGTTGATGACGAGGGCGTCGTTGGCATCGCCTCGGTCGTCGCGGTCCAGATACATCAAGCCGGACTCCCGCTGGCGGAACCACAACAGCTCGCCGCGCGGGTCTTGCACCCAGGTGTCGATGTCGTTCGGGTTGTTGTCGGGCCAGGTGACGTTGATGATGTATTCGGCCTTGGACGGTATATCGCCCGCCTTCAAAGCCTTCGGGTTCATCGCCAGCAGGGCGATGATGAAGCAGAAGACGAAGGCGATCAGCATGTTGAACAACATGTCGTA
>JBIIVZ010000524.1:0-2595 GCA_044339175.1 Roseateles sp. | reverse complement strand
AATCTCGCCATGCGCGAAATTGATCAAATTGATGATGCCGTACACCATCGTGTACCCCAACGCCACCAGCGCATACATGCTCCCGAGCACCAGCCCGTTGATGATCTGCTGGAAAAAAGTTTCCATGTTTGACTTCCTTTGAGAATATTTTCAAGGTCGAATTGGGCAGAAGACGAGCAATCCACATGCCAAAAATGTGACAACACGGGTAATCACTGAGATCAACCCATGGCGATAAGGCCGGCGGTGAACGGCAATTCAATACCTGAGGGCGGAAATCCGCCCTCAGGTAAAAATCAGTGGGCGGACTTTCGCACAAAGTCGCAGCGGCCGCACTTGAGGCAAGGCGGCGCGCCCGAGTCAGAGCTGAAGCGAGGCCAGCAGAACGCACACAATGGAGGCTACTAGCCCTGAATCCGGGCCTATTCGGCCCCCAGCAGGTCGACTCCGCAGTCTCATCACTTCCGCCCTCATTCCTTTGACCCCTGTTTTTTCCTTCAAAAAATTCAGCGCCCTGGCTGCCCATCAGTTGGGCAGGCCCAGTTTTCTGATCCTGCTGACACTGGCCTTGATTGGCTTGGGATTGGCACTGGGCCAGCGCCGGAGCGAGCGGGCCGGCATGGCTCAGCTGGCGTCGGTGGCTGCCGAACGGCTCGAGCTGTATGCCGCCACGCTGGAGGCCGAACTGGCACGCCACGCCTATTTACCCAGCCTGATTTCGATCGACACCGATGTGCTGGCCCTGCTGCAAGCTCCGCAAGCCGAGCAGGTGGAAGCGAAGCTGTCGGATGCGCAGTTGCAGTTGCGCCAGCGCGCCCGCCTCAAATTGGCCCGCATCAATGTCCGGGCCGGTGCCAGCATGACGTTTGTGACCGATGCACGGGGCCAAGTGCTGGCCTCCAGCGCGGACTACCAAACCCCGGGCCAGGATTTGGAAGCGGCACAGGTCGCGCGCCGCCTGAGCCGCAACCTGAGCGAGGCGTCAGCTCAGACCACCGGTCATTTTTTTGCCGCTAACGAATCGAACGGCAGCACCGACTATTTTCTGGTCCAAAAAGTGGAACGTGCTGACCGGCGTCTGGGTTTGATTGTGGTGAAGCTGAACCTGGCGCCGCTGGAGGCCACCTGGGTTGACCAGGGGCTGCGCTCGCAGGGCGAAAAGCTGCTGGTGCTGGACCAACACGACGTCGTCATCATGTCCTCGGTACCGGCCTGGAAATACCAGCTCTTGGGCGAGGCGGACGCCGACCACCGAGCGGCACTGCAAGCCAGCGGCCGCTACATCTTGCCTTTGCTGACCTCGCTGGGGTCTCTGACCGAACCGATGCTGCAACAAAATGCCATTTTGGTGCGTCTGCCGCTACCTGACGGCTCGGGTCAAGCGCTGCTGCAAGCGCAGCAGCGCGCCGTGGTACCGCTGGCGCTGCGCCTGGTCACTTTGTCCGACCCGGCCGAAGTGTGGCGACAGGCTAGCTTTGCAGCTTGGGGCGGCGGTGCGGCGGGTGCCGCTATCGGCATGTTGGCGCTCTATCTGGCCTCGCGGCACCGGGCGCTGAAGCAGCTGTTCAAGGCCAGCGTTGAATTGCAGCGGGCCCATGGCCGGCTGGAATTGGTGGTGGATGAGCGCACGCACGAGCTGCGCATGAGCAACGAAGAATTGAAACGCCAGATTGCCCAGCGCCTGCAAGCCGAGGACGAGTTGATGCAGACCGCCAAGCTGGCGGTGCTGGGTCAAATGTCGGCGGGCATTGCGCATGAAATCAACCAACCGCTGACGGCCTTGCGGGCGCTGTCCCGCAACAGCCTGCTGCTGCTGGAGCAGAGCCGCCACGCGACCGTGGCGGAAAACCTGCGTGCCATCGACGCCATGGTCGAGCGCATGACCCGCATCACTCGGCAACTGAAGACCTTTGCCCGCAAGGCCGAGACGGTGCAAGCGCCGGTGTCGCTGGCCGCGGCAGTGAACGGCGCGCGGCAATTGCTGGAACACCGCGTGCAGGCCGAGCAAGTGACGCTCAGCGTGGACGTGAGCGAAGCACTGCGGGTGCGCTGCGAGCCGAACCGACTGGAACAGGTGTTGGTGAACCTGCTGACCAACGCGATGGACGCGATGCAGGATGCGCCGGTGCGCCAACTGCGCATCAGCGCGGCACGCGAGGGCAAAGGCCAAGACGCCCGCATCTGGGTGCGCATCAGCGACACCGGCAAGGGCATGGCGGCGGCCTCGCTGCAGCGCTTGTTCGAACCCTTCTTCACCACCAAGCCGGCCGGTCAAGGTTTGGGCCTGGGTTTGGTCATTTCGTCAAAAATAATTCATGAATTCGGTGGCACGCTGCGCGCCGTGCCTGCGACAGACCCTGGGCCGACAGGCGCGGCGGGCATGACGTTCGAATTCGATCTGGAAGATTGCGCCAAGGAGCAGCATGTTTGAGGGTTTCAAGGTTTTGTTCGTCGAAGACGATCCACCCGTGCGTGCCAGCCTCACGCAAACGCTGGAGCTGGCGGGCTTGGATGTCTGCGCCTGCGCGTCGGCCGAGGCCGCCCTGCCTCATATCCAGGCCGGTGCCCAGCTGATCGTGGCCACCGATGTGAGGC
>JBIIVZ010000525.1:0-2595 GCA_044339175.1 Roseateles sp. | reverse complement strand
CTGCTTGCGTATCGGTGCACGTGATCTTGGATGGAAAAATTCGTAGACCGATTTGCCTTTGACCTGTTCTAGATCACTGGCACCGAGCAGATGCAAAAAGGCAGGGTTGGCAAACACGGTTCGCTCACCATCGGTGATCAGGCTCGAGATCGGGGACACCTCGAAGATCCGCTGCAGTTGCCGCCGCAGCGTGGCGACTTCGTCCAGCAGTCGGTGCTCGGTGCCGAGGTCGGACAGCAGAACGTTGTAGAGCCTCGGTGCGAGCGCGTTATTTGTTGGCGCGAGGCCGACCACGGTGGCCGCCACCGGAAACTGCTGTCCATCGGCACGCCGGCCGTAAATGGCGGTGTTGGCTTCAGCGGTGGGCCGGACTTCGCTGTCGAATCCGCTCGCCGCTTGCGCTTGATCGTCGAGATAACTTGTAGCCTCAGCTGCAATCTGAGCTCGCGCCATGGCGGGCGCGAGACTCAGCGTGAGCAATTGCCCCAAGGGGCCGCCCAGCACGGCGGCGGCGCTGCAGCCGAACATCTGCTGCGCGGCCGGGTTGAGGCGGAGTAGAGTTTGGCCCTCATCCACGGTGATGATGGCCTCGCGGGCTGCGTGCACGGCGCTGGCATCCAACAAGGCAATGTCGCCGGGACACAGCAGGCTACTTTGTAATTTTTCCACCGACCAGCGTTCCTGATGTTGGGTATTTGCCAAGGATTTCCGAGGTTTTCAAGGCACCGCGAACCGCCGATTACTTCGTTACTTTGCTAGCTTGTGCGATTAGTAAACCAGAAGTGTATTGTTATGCAAGCGGAGTACGCCGCCTTGCTCCAAATCCCCTGGTTGTTCGATTTGCATCAAATGGCGAATCGAATCGAGTTGTTGCAGTGCCGCCACCGACCCATTCGTCTGGGCTGACCGAGCGGCATCGACTGGTGCCTTCCGCGCTGTGGTGTCGCTAGAAGCGGTCTTTGCGGCGGGCTCTGCTCGGCAGTCTGTGAATCAGATTATTCCGATCGACAAGTCAGAAATTCAGCCAAATCGTAGGAATAAAGCGTAATGAATTTGGCAGGTGCGCCGATTGCTGCAGGCGCGGTACATGCCCATGATTGCTGCAGAGGTAAATCGTCTTCACCTGCCAAGCAAAAGGGGTAATTCATGGATCAGTCAACAGCATGGCAAGCACCGAACTGTGGCGCTAGAAGCGAGGCTGTGCGGCGCTCTGATGCGCTGGAGCGGACCAGCCTGTCGGATATTTTGCGACTGATGAATGCGGCTCATGCCATCAGCGCCGAAAGCGACAGCTATCCGGTGGCGAACAAGCAGGTGCGCGCAGGCTGCGCCTTATTTCACGAAGGCTCACCGGCCGACGCGATTTACTTCGTCGGCAGCGGCTCCTTCAAAAGCTACCGCACGGCCGAAGATGGCTACGAGCAGGTCTTGGGCTTCACTTGCTGCGGCGAGTTGCTCGGCTTTGATGCGCTGTGCATCGGGCGTCACCCGACCGGCGTGACGGCGCTGGAGGATTCCCGCGTCTTCGTGCTGCGCAGCCAAGACGTCTTCACGCTCGGTCAGCGCGCCCCGGCGGTCGACCGCTTGCTGCATTTGGCGGTGAGCCGGGAACTGAAGCGGCAAAGCGAGATCGCCGACCTGATGGCGGCTGTCTCGGCGGAGGTGCGGGTGGCCCGGTTTCTGGTGCATTACTCGGAGCGCATGAAGGCGAGCGGGCAGTCGGCAGAGCGCCTGCTGCTGCGCATGTGCCGGCGCGACATCGCCAGTCATTTGGGCGTGGCGCATGAAACGGTCAGCCGCTCCTTCAGCGCTTTGGCGGATCTGGGCTTCTTGCGGGTGAATAACCGTGCGGTCGATATCCTCGATGTCGAGCGCTTGAGGCTGCTGTCGACCAGCACCCGCAGCGTGCTGGATGACAAGCCCGGGCGCTCGTCGAGAGCTCAGAGTCAGCCACTGAATGCCCAAGCGAACGGCAAGGCAGGCGGCAAGGCAGGCGGTAAAAATGGCCCCAAAACAAACGGCCATCCCGTCAACGGAGCGGCCAGCGACGCTGCAGAGGGGCATTCAATCGGCCCGTTCACCGGCATTGGCATCGACGTCTTCTCCGTCTTTGCGGCGCGTGACAAGTCTGCCCAGCCCAGCACCGGCGCAGGTGGCAACGGCAGCCGCAGGACGTCGACCGCCACACAGGCACCGCAATCCTGACCGCTGGGACCTGTTGACCTGTTGAGCTGTTGAGCTGTTGACCCTTGGGCCGCTCCGGCCAGCCATCAACGCGTGAGGGCTGAATGAATATTCTGACCAAAATGGCGCTGGGCTTGATGAGCTCGCTGAAGCCGCAACCCGCGTCCGGCGATGCCCAATCGATCCTGGTCCTGCCAGCACCGCAAATGGGTGGTGGTCTGCCGCTGATGCAGGCCTTGGCTGCTCGACAGTCGCAGCGCGAGTTCAGCTTGCAGGCGCTGAAGGCGCAAACGCTCAGCGACCTGCTGTGGGCTGCTTGCGGCATCAACCGCAAGCAGCTCGGCGGGCGCACCGCACCCAGCGCGATGAATGCGCAAGAGGTCGATCTGTATGTGGCGCTACCCGAGGGCT
>JBIIVZ010000523.1:0-2598 GCA_044339175.1 Roseateles sp. | reverse complement strand
TCGCACCACAAGATCGAGCACAGCTACCCGCATTGCTGGCGTCACAAAACGCCGGTGATCTACCGGGCGGCGGCGCAGTGGTTTGTGCGCATGGATGCGGCGGAAGCGGCGGAAGGGGGTAATGCCGGCGTGTTTGCCTCAGAAACGCCGTCCAAAACGCTGCGCCAGACCGCCCTGGAAGCGATCGAGGCGACCAGTTTTTACCCGGAGAACGGCCGTGTCCGCTTGCGCGACATGATTGCCGGCCGGCCCGATTGGTGCATCTCGCGCCAGCGCTCATGGGGCGTGCCGCTGCCGGTGTTCCTGCACAAGGACAGCGGCCTGCCGCACCCCGACACGCTGGCCTTCATCGAGCGGGCGGCAGAAATTGTCGAGCTGGGCGGCGTCGAGGCCTGGGCCAAGCTGGACCCGGCCGAATGGCTGGGTGCCAGCGGTGAACATTCGGCCGAGCATTACAGCAAGGGCGGCGACATCCTCGACGTCTGGTTCGACTCCGGCTCCACCTTCCAGCATGTGCTGAATGGCAGCCATGCCGGTGCCGGACATGCCAGCGGCCCGGAAGCGGATCTCTACCTTGAGGGCCATGACCAACACCGGGGCTGGTTCCACTCCAGCCTGCTGATCGCCTGCGCCCTGCACGGCCGGGCACCGTACAAAGGCTTGCTGACCCACGGTTTCGTGGTCGACGGCCAGGGCCGCAAGATGAGCAAATCGGTCGGCAATGTGGTGGCACCGCAAGCAGTCAGCGACAAGCTGGGTGCCGAAATCATCCGCCTGTGGTGCGCATCGACCGATTACTCGGGCGACCTGGGGCTGGACGACAAGATCTTGGCCCGCGTGGTCGACGCCTACCGCCGCATCCGCAACACACTGCGCTTTCTGCTGGCCAATATCAGCGACTTTGATGCCGCCGCCAACGCCGTGCCGCTGGATCAATTGCTGGAGGTGGACCGCTACGCACTGGCCCGCGCGGCGCAGATGCAGACCGACATCCTGGCGCATTTCCAGCGCTATGAATTTCACCCGGTGGTCGCCAAGCTGCAAACCTATTGCTCGGAAGACCTGGGCGCTTTCTACCTCGATGTGCTGAAGGACAGGCTCTACACCACCGCACCCGACTCGCTGGCGCGCCGCTCGGCCCAGACCGCGCTGTGGCATATCACCCACGCGATGCTGCGCTGGATGGCTCCTATCCTCAGCTTCACTGCCGAGGAGGCTTGGGCGATCTTTGCCAAGCCGGCTCAGTCGGCTACGGCTACGGCAGCTGCGGGTGTGGACGGCGGCGGTGCAACCATCTTCACCGAAACCTACTGGAAGTTCGCCCCGGCGGATGAAGCCTTGCTGAGCCGCTGGAGCCGCATCCTGGAATTGCGCGAAGCGGTCAACAAGGCGATCGAAGACGTGCGCAAGGCAGGCGCTGTCGGCTCCTCGCTGCAGGCCGAACTGAGTTTGGCCGTCACACCGCTGGACCTGGCTCTGCTGCAAAGCCTGGGCGACGACTTGAAGTTTGTCTTCATCACCTCGGCCGCCAGCTTGGTGGCGGCGGACGAATTCAAGGTCACGGTGACGCCGTCGGCCGAGCAGAAATGCGAGCGCTGCTGGCATTACCGTGCCGATGTGGGCAGCAACCCGGCCCACCCAACGATTTGCGGTCGCTGCGACAGCAATCTGCACGGCGGCGGCGAAACCCGCACGGTGGCTTGAGCCATGGCAACCAAAGGCGCTAGCCGCAGTCCCAAACCCAGCAGCAGCGCAGGCACAGCGGGCAGCAGCAACCATCTGGTCCGTTGGCTGGCCATCGCGCTGATCATCATCTTGGCGGACCAGTTCACCAAGGTGCTGATCATCGGCAGCTTCCAGCTCGGCGACAGCCGCTATGTGACCAGCTTCTTCAACGTCGTGCGGGTGCACAACAGCGGCGCGGCCTTCAGCTTTTTGGCCGGAGCTTCCGGCTGGCAGCGCTGGTTCTTCGTCGGTCTGGGCGCTGTGGCCACCGTCTTCATCACCTGGATGCTGCGTCGCCACGGCCAGCAAACACTGTTCGCCACCGCGTTGACGCTGATTTTGGGCGGCGCTGTCGGCAATGTGATCGATCGCATGCTGCACGGCTACGTGGTCGACTTCATCCAGGTGCATTCGGCCGGCTGGTATTTCCCCTCCTTCAACATCGCCGACAGTGCCATCACCGTCGGTGCGGTGCTGTTGATCTGGGATGAGTTGAGGCGCGTCAAACGCAGCTGAGAGGGTGAGAAGTTTTTACTGCGGAACTGCTGGAAAGCCCGCTGGCAGCAGGCGCGGCGCTCGCCTAATCTACGCGCATGACGCCGACTGATACCCCGCCAGCCTCGCCCGCAGACCCCAACGAAGCGCCCGCGCCCGCCCTGCAGCCCGACACGCCGCTCAGCATCGAGTTGCGCGAACTGCACTTCTCGGACCCGCTGCGCTGGCTGGCGGCCGGTTGGCGAGACTTCGTCCGCGCGCCCGGCATCGGCCTGTTTTACGGCAGCTGCTTCATGCTGATGGGCTGGGGGCTGCTGGGGGTCTACAAGAACGCGCCGATCTACACGCTGGCCCTGTCGGCCGGCTTCTTGCTGATGG
>JBIIVZ010000521.1:0-2616 GCA_044339175.1 Roseateles sp. | reverse complement strand
CCCATGAAACCGTCCAACCAAGACCGGCGCTTGCGGATGTCTTCGCTCAATCAGCTCTCCTGCTGTCGTCCCTGCCGCCATGGTAGCCGTGCAACAAGTCACTAGAACTGCGAAAAAGCACCTGCAAAGCGCAATGACGAGGCTCAGCCACGCGACACCGCAGGGATTCCAGGCGCGCCTAAGTCAGCAGGCGTTGCAATATCGGCCCCAGTTCCTCGGCGCTCATCTCCTTGCACAACACCGCCCGCACGCCAACCCGGCGGGCCTCTTGCCGCAGGTTTTCGGACACATAGCCTGAGCTCATCACCACAGGCAAATCGGGCCGGATGGTGGCGACTTCCTGGGCCACTTGCAAGCCGCTGAGGTCGGGCATGTTGAAGTCGGTCACGACCAGATCGAAGCCGGCCGGATCGGCCACCAAGGCCGCCAACGCCGCACCGCCGCGCTGGAACAGACTGACCCGATAACCAAGGCGCTGCAGCAAACCCTGAACCGTCAGCCGCATCACCTCATCGTCGTCCAGATACAACACATGCCGCCCACGCACCCACTCCGCACCGGCCTGCGCCTGTGCAAGCACCGAGGACGGCAGCGCGGCTTCCGGCAGCGGCGCGGCAGCACGGGTCAGCAGCGGCAAATAGAGGTGGAAACAAGTGCCGCTGCCCACCTCGCTTTCCACGCGAATCAGCCCCCGGTGAGCCAGCACGATGCCGTGCACGACAGCCAAACCCAGGCCGGTGCCCACGCCGACCGGCTTGGTGGTGAAAAAGGGCTCGAATAAATGCGCCAGCGTGGCCGCGTCCATGCCGCAACCGTCGTCGCGCACCCACAGGTGGGCCCAGCCGCCAGCACCGAGCCCGGCCACAGAGGCCACGGCGGCCGGGCTCAAGGCCGCCAAACCCAGCTGGACCCGGCCGGGCCGGGCCCCCAGCGCATAGCAAGCGTTGGTGTGCAGGTTGATCAGCACCTGCCGCAGCTGCGTGGCGTCGGCCAGCACAGGCAGCGGCTCGTCGGCCAAGTCCAGCTCCAGCGTGACGCCCGGCTTGGTGGCGGCCTGCAACAGCGCCAGCGTGTCCTCCAGCAACGGCCGCAAGGCCAGCTCGGCCAGTTGCTGCGGTTGGCGGCGGCTGAAGGCCAGAATCTGCTGCACCAGTTGGCGAGCATGCTGGCTGCCACGCTCGATCAAGTCGAGCGACGGCCGGGCCGGGTGCAGCACCGGCAAATGCTCGCGAGCCAGCGCGACATTGCCCAGCAACGCGCCCAGCACATTGTTGAAATCATGGGCAATGCCAGCGGCCAAGCGGCCCATCGCTTCCAGCTTCTGTGCCTCGCGCAGCTGTTCCTCCAGCCGCTCGCGCTCGGTCAGGTCGATGTCCACGCAATACAGCTCGGCCTCGCCCTGGCCGTTGATTTGCATCGTGTGACTGGAAAACACATGGACCGGCGTGCCGTCCTTGCGCTGCAAGAGCAGTTCTTCTGCCTGGATGGATACCGCACCAGCCTCCAGCCAGGCCCGCGTGCCGGCAATCACCGCTTCGCGCATGGCGGGCGGGATGATCAAGTCCTCTAGCCGCTGGCCCAGCGCCTCGGCCTTGCTGAAGCCGTAAAGCGCCTCGCTGGCGGCGTTCCAGACGATCACCCGCCGCTCGCGGTCGTAACCCTGCACAGAGACCTTCTCCAGCCCTTCCACCAGCGATCGGAAGCGCGTCTCGCTGTTCAGCAAAGCCAGTTGCGCCAGCTTGCGTTCACTGATGTCCAGAATCACCGCCATCCAGACCACCGCGCCGTCGGCCATGCGCTCGGGCTGACCCGAACCCTGCAACCATTTGCGCTGGCCCGAGGGCGTGGTGATCGGCCATTCGGCCTGCCACGGCGTCAGGGCCTGGGCCGACCGCTGCACCGAGGCACACAGCGCAGGCCGCTCGGCGGCGTCGACCATCCGCCATAACAAGTCGGTGTCTTGCTCCACCAGCGCCGGCTCGAGCTCCCACAACTGCTGGCAGCGCGAGCTCAAGGCTTGCAGCGACAGCCGGCCATCGGCCTGCAAGCCGAAGCTGAGCAATGCGCCGGGAATGCTCTCGGCCAAACGCCTGAAACTTGCGCTGCCACTGTCACCGAGCCCAAGCGTCAAGTCTTGCCGACTGTGCATTTCAACTCTCCTCTGGGTTCATCGCCATTCTTCATCGCCATTCGTCGCAGCCGACAGCACGAACTGCACGGCCGCGCCACGATACCGCTTTCGGCACTTGGCTGCGGCGGATTAGTGGCATCGGCGCAGCGCTCCGTTATGCCCTTGCATCCCCGCACCGCCTCGCAACAACAGCGAGCGGCCTATGATGCCGGGTTGTTCTGCCCATTTGCACTATTCCCCTTGCTACCCACTATGCCCGACGTCGACTCCCGCCCTCTTGATCACTTGGTCGCAGCGGCCCACCCTGCGCCGGAGCGGCCGATGATCCGCGTGCGCGGTGCGCGCACCCACAATCTGAAGAACATCGATGTGGATCTGCCGCGCAATCAGCTGGTGGTGATCACTGGTTTGAGCGGTTCGGGCAAGTCCAGCTTGGCCTTCGACACGCTCTACGCCGAAGGCCAGCGACGCTATGTGGAAAGCCT
>JBIIVZ010000522.1:0-2616 GCA_044339175.1 Roseateles sp. | reverse complement strand
AGCGACGCACGCCCGGCAGCACCGAGCGAGCCACCGCCTGCCGGGGGGCGGACGACGCAAGTCAGTCCCGGCGTTCACAGATCCAGCTATTTCGACGACTACGCACGGAGCTACACCGACCTGCCGCTGTTGGTGAAGCTGAAGAGAACCACGACCGCCGATGGCCGCGAACTGCTGGTGCCCGACCGCTATCTGCGTGCCAGCGACTTTGGCGGCAAGTTGGGGCAGGACAACAACCCGGAGTGGAAAACGCTGGCCTTTGATACCAGCGGCAAAGTGGTGCTGCCGAACGGGTCCATCGGTTTCCGCTGGGGTGCGGCCGAGCGGGCTGACCTGGGCAAGTGGAACCTGGAGGCCAAGGAGGCGCGCAGCGACACCGAGGTGAAGTTGAAGTTGTCGGTGATCGAGGATGGCGAACAGGCGCATGAACTGGCCACCGTCGGTTTCCCCTATTTCGGCGGCATCGATACGCCGAACTTCCAGTCCAACAAGCAGCAGGATGTGCTGGCCCGCACCGTGCCGGTCGTGCGCATGAAATTGGGCAAGCACGCCGATGCCGGCGAATGTCTGGTGGCTACCGTGTTCGATCTGCAAGTCGCGCAATACGGCATCAACCGGGGCTTCGGCGACGACACCCCGCGCAGCTACGACGACAACCTGCCCTACACGCCGGCCTGGGCGGAGTCGATCACCGGGGTGAAACGGGAGCAGATCATCACCGTTGCCCGCGAGTTTGGCGACAACGCGGACAAGACGCGTGGCAAATCGATGGTCATCATCGGCGCGGCGATGAACCACTGGTACCACTGCGACATGAACTACCGCGGCATCATCAACATGCTGATGATGTGCGGCTGCATCGGGCAGTCGGGCGGCGGCTGGGCACATTACGTTGGTCAGGAAAAGCTGCGCCCGCAAACCGGCTGGACGGCGCTGGCCTTTGGCCTGGACTGGATTCGCCCGCCCAGGCAAATGAACAGCACCAGTTTTTTCTACGCGCATACCGACCAGTGGCGCTACGAGAAGCTGGACGTGTCGGAAGTCCTGTCCCCCCTGGCCGACAAGGCCAAATACGGCGGCAGCTTGATCGACTACAACGTGCGCGCCGAACGCATGGGCTGGCTACCGAGCGCGCCGCAGTTGCAGACGAATCCGATGCAGGTGGTCAAGGACGCCGCCGCCGCCGGCATCGATGCCAAGGACTATGCGGTGCAAGGCTTGAAGGACGGCACGCTGCGCATGAGTTGCGAAGACCCGGATCACCCGAACAACTGGCCGCGCAATATGTTTGTCTGGCGCTCCAACATTCTGGGGTCGTCTGGCAAGGGGCATGAGTATTTCCTGAAGCATTTGCTCGGCACGACGCACGGCGTGCAGGGCAAGGACCTGGGCATGGATGACACCAGGCCCGAGGAAGTCGAATGGCATGCCAAGGCACCAGAGGGCAAGCTGGACTTGCTGGTGACGCTGGACTTCCGCATGAGCACGACCTGTTTGTACTCGGACATCGTGCTGCCCACGGCCACCTGGTACGAGAAGAACGACCTCAATACCTCGGACATGCACCCCTTCATTCACCCGCTGTCCACCGCCGTTGACCCGGCTTGGCAAGCGCGCAGCGACTGGGAGATCTACAAAGGTTTTGCCAAGAGCTTCAGCGAATTGTGTGTTGGCCATCTCGGCGTCGAAAAGGAATTGGTGCTGACGCCGTTGATGCACGACACGCCGGCCGAGCTGGCTCAGCCGTTCGAGGTGAAGGAATGGAGCCGCGGCGAGTGCGAGCTGATCCCCGGCAAGACGGCGCCGCAGATCGCGGTGATCGAACGCGACTATCCCAATCTCTACAAGCGCTTTACCGCGCTCGGCCCTTTGTTGAATAAGGCGGGGAATGGCGGCAAGGGCATCAGTTGGAACACGCAGGATGAAGTGGTTGCGCTGGGTGACTTGAACGGCAGGGTGAGGGAAGAAGGCGTCACCTTCGGCATGCCCAAGATCGAGACCGACATCGACGCCACCGAGGTGGTGCTGATGCTGGCACCCGAGACCAACGGCCATGTGGCGGTGAAGGCCTGGGACGCCCTGAGCAAACAAACAGGCCGCGAGCACGCCCATCTGGCCCGGCCGCGCGAGGACGAAAAGATCCGCTTTCGCGACATTCAGGCGCAGCCGCGCAAGATCATCTCCAGCCCGACCTGGTCGGGGTTGGAGAGTGAGAAGGTCAGCTACAACGCGGGCTATACCAATGTGCATGAACTGATCCCGTGGCGCACCCTGACCGGCCGCCAGCAGTTCTACCAGGACCACGCCTGGATGCAGGCCTTCGGCGAGGGCTTCAGCAGCTATCGTCCGCCTGTCGATCTGAAAACGCTGGTGGAAGTGCAGGGGCTCAAGCCCAACGGCAACCCGGAGATCGCGCTCAACTTCATCACGCCGCACCAGAAATGGGGCATCCATTCGACCTACAGCGACAACCTGATGATGTTGACGCTGAACCGGGGCGGCTCGGTCATCTGGCTGTCTGAGGACGACGCCGCCAAGGCCAACATCGTCGACAACGACTGGGTGGAGTTGTTCAACTCGAATGGTGCCATCGCGGCGCGCGCGGTGGTCAGCCAG
>JBIIVZ010000520.1:0-2617 GCA_044339175.1 Roseateles sp. | reverse complement strand
TTGACGGCCAAGGACGCGGCCAATTCGGACGAGGACGCGCTGGTCGACTCGACCACCGAATTGATCTTGGCGTTGAAATCTATCGTCACCTCTTCCACCCGAAGGTAGGGGATGGGCAACATGGTCAAGATCGGGACGGTCAGGTTGAACTTGGTCGGCGTCACCGTGATCACCCCGGCCGCATCCTTCGTTTCGATCGGCTTATCGTAAGAAAAAGTCACCATCGTCGGCTTGCCGGGGTCGTTCGCAGCGTCCGGCGCATTAAAGCCGACGCTCTTGATGAAATCGACCGAGGTTTGCGCCGATTGCGCTTGCGCCCTGACCACCGCATTCAGCGGCCCGCCGATCATTGACTGGAAGTCGATGGATGAGAGTTCTTGACCGATTGCCATGCTGTTCTCCTACGAAAGGTGAGTTGTCGTGCGCAGAGACTTTCAAGTTTTCGGTGCTTATCCTTGCCGGCTTTTGGAAGCCAGCAATGACGCACCGCGCGACACAGCCGACTGTGAATACAAGCCGCGCCCGTCAGTTGTTATTCGTCAATGCCCAGCGCCAAAAACGGCTCGCCCGGTGCGGGCGGCGCGGTCGAACCTCGTTCTTCAGCGAGCGCCGCGATCGCGATGGCTGCGTACGAGCGCCCCCCTCTGAGCCTCACTCACTCACTCACTCACTCACTCACTCAGTAAGGCAGGCCCACATAGTTCTCCGCCATCGCCGTGGACGCAGCGGTGGAACTGACCAGGTAGTCGAGTTCGGCCGCTTGCAGCTTTTGGCCGATGGCACCGGCGTCCGGGAAGCGGTGCATCAGGGTGGTGAACCACCAAGAGAAACGTTCGGCCTTCCAGACCCGGCGCAAGCAGAGGTCGGAGTAATGGTCGATGCCCGCGCGGCTGCGCTCGCCGTAGAACTCCGTGAAGGCCCGCGACAAGTAGCGCACATCGGAGGCCGCCAGGTTCAGGCCTTTGGCACCGGTGGGCGGCACGATGTGGGAGGCATCGCCGGCCAGAAAAAGGCAGCCAAAGCGCATCGGCTCGGCCACAAAGCTGCGCAACGGGGCGATGCTTTTCTCGATTGACGGACCGGTGATCAGCGCCTCAGCCGCCGCAGGGCCGATACGCGCACGCAGTTCGTCCCAGAAGCGGGCATCGCTCCATTGCTCGACCTTGTCGGTCAACGGGCATTGCACGTAGTAGCGGCTGCGTGTGGGCGAGCGCATGCTGCACAAGGCAAACCCGCGTTCATGGTTGGAGTAGATCAACTCATGCGCCACCGGCGGTGTGTCCGACAGCACGCCCAGCCAGCCGAACGGATAGATCTTTTCATAATGCTTCACGGCCGAGGCCGGCACGCTGGCCCGGCTGACGCCGTGGAAGCCGTCGCAGCCGGCGATGAAGTCGCAAGCGATTTCGTGCGTCTGGCCGCCTGCGGTGTAGCTGACGCGAGGCCGCTCACCGTCAAAGTCATGCAGCGCGACGTCCGCCGCTTCGTAGACCGTCAGCAGGCCGGCAGCAGCACGTGCGTCCATCAAGTCGCGGGTGACCTCGGTCTGGCCGTACACCATCACCTTTTTGCCGCCGGTCAGCGCCTTCAGGTCGATGCGGTGGCGGGCCCCGCCAAAGGCCAGCTCGAACCCATCGTGCACCAAGCCCTCGCGGTGCATGCGCTGGCCGACGCCGGCCTCGTCGAGCAGGTCCACGCAGCCCTGTTCCAGCACGCCAGCGCGAATCCGGCTCTGCACGTGCTCACCGGTCTGGCGCTCCAGAATGATGTTGTCGATGCCGGCTTTGTGGAGCAATTGCCCCAGCAGCAAGCCGGAAGGGCCTGCGCCGATGATGGCGACCTGTGTGCGCATGATGTGCCTTGCAAACGTGAAATTGAGCTCGCCAGCGTAGGCGCTCAGCCGCGCTGCTGCAATGGACAGACCATGCAGACGCTTGCACAATTCGAACCTATGCCCGCCACCACAAAAGCTCCCCAAAAGACGCCCAAGCGACTCCCCAACTACCGGCTTTACGGGGAGAGCGAGGGCAATGGCGGCGTGGACTGGCTGCATTGCGAGTCGATCAAGGACCGAGGGCAATTGCACAATTGGGAGATTCGGCCACACCGGCATGAGGTGCTGAGCCAGTTCCTGCTGATCGAAAGCGGCCGCGCCCGCGTGCAGCTCGACGGGCACACCGCCGACTTGGCCGAGCCGGCACTGGTGGTCGTGCCGGCCTTGGTCGCC
The DNA here is from genome assembly GCA_044339175.1 of Roseateles sp. Classification (GTDB taxonomy): domain Bacteria; phylum Pseudomonadota; class Gammaproteobacteria; order Burkholderiales; family Burkholderiaceae_C; genus Paucibacter_A. The sequence continues at coordinate 390 of JBIIVZ010000520.1, read as the reverse complement.
CACGGCTTTCACTTTTCGCCCGGTGCCGAGGGCTGGGTCATCACGGTGAACGAGGCTCATCTGGGCGCGCTGCTGGCCACCGAGCCTACCTTGCTGGCCTTGCTGGCTCAAGCCTCGGCACTGCAACTGCAACCTGGCGACGCCAAGACGCTGGCACTGAGCCTTGCCGCCAAACTGCTGGCAGACGAATTTTTGGGTAACGACCGCTGGCGCAGGCCGGCGCTGGACGCAGCGATGCTGAGCTTGGCCGTGGCGGCGATGCGTGTCGTGCCGCCCGTTGCTGATGCATCGCAGGCCAGTCGGTCGGTAGCAGAGACATCAGCAACAACAACAACAACAAGCTCCCGCGCGCTGGCCTTCGTGGAGCGCTACAAAGCGCTGGTCGAGCGG
>JBIIVZ010000519.1:0-2618 GCA_044339175.1 Roseateles sp. | reverse complement strand
ACGCTGTCGCTGGAAGCTCAGCAGCGGCGTGAAATGAAACAGAAGATGTTCGGGGATTGATCTTTGTATCGGCCGAGCCGCGCCCAAGCGGGTGCTGCCGGCCGCTGATCACCAACCGCCGAGGAGCGAGCGTCGTGTCACACATCACAGCCTGCCCATGACCGAGCCGAAGGACGGCGAGAGCTTCTTCCGCAAGGTCGCGCGCTTTGTGGCCAACCCGACCACCGAGTGGGCCGAAATTAACTCGCGCCAAGATGACCCCGAGGGCGACTTGGCCAAGGTCGAGTTGCGCGCGATGGTCGACCGCAAACGCCGCAATGATTTTGTGCGCAAGCGCGAGCTCGACATGCTGCGCCGCATCCGCCGCGAAGGCCTGTCGCCCGAGCAATTGGCCGCGCTGGGTTCGGCCACCTCACAGCTCGATGAGGGTGAGCGCGGCAGCGAACTGAACTCGAAGATCGACCTCGGCGTGAAAGCCAAAATCGATGAGATCGAGCAACAAATGGTTGGCGACGCCTTCGCACCGACACAACTGCAGCGCCAACATCCACCCGGTTTTTTCGAAACCAGCACCCGCCCGGTGCATTTCGCCACCACCCTCAATGCCGAGGTCCCATCGGCCGCGCTCAATAACCTGGCGTCGGCGGCCGAGGTCGAACGGCTGCGTACCGCCCCACCGCATGCTGCCGCCAGGATGGGAGCCAGCATGGCCCCGCTGTCAGACGCCAAGCCCAGCGTGCTGCCGCCCGCTTTGACGCCGCCCGCCTTGCCACCGCTGGATATACCGCTGAATTTTGATTTCGGCCAGCCCCCGCGCGCCAGTGCGGTGCCCGAGCTGGTGCACGACCCTGAGCTGGACGAAGCGGTGATCGCCTTCGCGAATGCCGATTACGACAGCTGCGAGCGCAGCTTGCTCGAGTTGACTCGCCCCGGCGGCCTGCGCAATCTGCACGGTGCCACTTGGCTGGTCCTGTTCGACCATTACCGCGCCACCGGCCAAGCGGCCAAGTTCGAAGCCTTGGCGCTGGACTATGTTCACCTGTTCGGCTTGTCGGCACCGCAATGGTTTTCCATGCCCAAGCTGGTGGCCGAGGCGGCGCGCCAGGTTCGTGCGCCGGTGGGCAAGGCTGGCAACACCAGTTGGTCGGCCCCGGCCGTGCTGGGTGCAGACGCTGTCGCCCTGTTGCAGACCCGTTGCCAGAACCTGCCGATGCCCTGGGTGCTGGATTGGGCCCCGCTGCGCCAACTCGATGTTGATGCCTGTGGCAAGCTACGCCAGCTGTTTCGCCTTTGGGCCGGCCAACAAATCGACATGAGCTGGCGGTCCGGCGATCAATTTTTGCAGCTGCTGAAGGACCTGGCACCGATCGGAGTGCGCGAAGTTGACCCGCAATTGTGGATGCTGCGCCTCGAAGCGCTGCGCCTGGTCAACCGCCCTGATCAGTTCGACGAGGCGGCCATCGACTACTGCGTCACTTACGAGATTTCACCGCCCTCCTGGGAACACACGCTCTGCCGGGTACGCGTCAGCGGTGCCGGGATCTCAACCCACGGGCCGGCAACGACGCTTCAAACCGAGCTGCCGACCGCCTTCATGGAGTCGCAAGTCACTGAGCAAGCCCCGCTGCCGACCCGCGTGCAGCTGGAGCTGAGCGGCCAACTGAGCGGTGATATCTCTGAAACACTGCGCTTGATGACGGCCGATCTCGGTGAATCCGCCGCCATCAACGTGATCTGCCCGAAGCTGATCCGGCTCGACTTCATGGCCGCCGGCGACCTGCTCAACTGGGTGCTGAGCCGCCGCAGCGAGAACCGCAGCGTCACCTTCAGCGAAACGCATCGCCTGGTGGCCTACTTTTTTGCCGCGATGGGCATCAATGAGCACGCCACGATCAAGATCCGCCAGGTTTGAGGCTGAGAAACAGACATTTCCGGCAGACTAAAAACTGCCGACGCTGCTTGGATGAACAAAAGCACGGCCGAAGGATCAGCCTGGTGGGGCGTTTTGCGGAGGTCAAGGAGGAAGCCGCAGCCTTAGGCTACGCTGGGGGACACGGAGCAAAACGCTCCGCCGGGCTGATCCCGCGAGGAGCTTGCGATACCCTGAAGCCTGCAACCCGGAACAGCGGTTGAAATCCCCCATCCGCACCTCCATGTAACTGACCCATGGACCAACAATCTCCCCTCTTCCACGGCACCACCATCATCAGCGTGCGCCGCCAGACCGCCGCAGGCCTTCAGGTGGCCATTGGCGGCGACGGCCAAGTGACGCTGGGCACCATCGTCGTCAAGGCCAGTGCCCGCAAAGTGCGCAAGCTGCACCGCGACCAAGTGCTGGCCGGCTTTGCCGGTGCCACCGCCGACGCCTTCACCTTGTTCGAGCGCTTTGAAGCAAAGCTGGAAAAGCATCAAGGCCACTTGGTGCGCGCCGCCGTCGAGCTGACCAAGGACTGGCGCACCGACCGCGTGCTGCGCCGCCTCGAAGCGATGCTGGTGGTGGCAGACCGCACCGCCTCCTTGATCATCACCGGCAACGGCGATGTGCTGGAGCCCGAGTTGGGCATTGCTTCCATCGGCTCTGGCGGTGCTTACGCGCAAGCGGCAGCGCGGGCCTTGCT
>JBIIVZ010000518.1:0-2628 GCA_044339175.1 Roseateles sp. | reverse complement strand
TGCAGGCCGATGGTCGGCTCGTCCAGCACATAGCAAACGCCTTGCAGATTGCTGCCCAACTGCGCCGCCAAGCGGATGCGCTGTGCCTCGCCACCGCTCAGCGTCGGTGCCGCGCGGTCCAGCGTCAGATAACCCAGGCCCACTTCTTCCAAAAATTCCAGCCGGCCCTTGATTTCGCTGACCACATCGCGGGCGATCTCGGCGTCGCGGCCGCGCAGCGCCAAGCCGTCCACCCAGGCGCGGGCGTCCTGCACGCTCCATGAAGCGACCGCGCTGATGCCGGCACCCTCGAAGGTGACGGCGCGGGCGGCGGGGTTCAGGCGCGTGCCGTGGCAATCGCCGCAGGGTTGGTCGGCCAGGCCCTCGATATCGATCTCTTGCGAGGCAAAGTTCTGCTCACGGCCGTCCTTGTCCGGCTGCGAGTCATCCAGCGCCAGCCGCTGTTCACGCGTCAACGCCAGCCCGGTGCCGACGCAGGTGGTGCACCAGCCGTGCTTGCTGTTGTAGGAGAACATGCGTGGGTCCAGCTCGGCGTAGCTGACGCCGCAAGTCGGGCAAGCCCGCTTGGTGCTGAAGACCTTGACTGTGCCCAAGCCGATCGTCGAACGACCTTCGGCCAGCGCGCTGTGCAGGCCGTCCAGCGGGGCCAGCAGATGCAGCACGCCCTTGCCCAGCTCCAGCGCGCGGGCCAGCAGCTCGCGCAGCTCGGCTTCCCGCTCCGGCGCGATCAGCAGGTCGCCGACCGGCAGCTCCAGCGTGTGTTCCTTGAAGCGGTCCAGGCGCGGCCAGGGCGCAGTTGGCAAAAACTCACCGTCCACCCGCAAATGGGTGTAGCCCTTGGCCTTGGCCCATTTCGCCAGGTCGGTGTAAAGCCCCTTGCGGTTGACCACCAGCGGCGCCAGCAGGCCAACATGCTGGCCCTTGTGGTCGCGCAGCAATTGCGCGGCGATCGCCTCGACGCTTTGCGGCCGCACCGGCGCGCCGTCATGCACGCAATGCTGGGTGCCCAATTTCACATACAGCAGGCGCAGGAAATGCCAGACCTCGGTGGTGGTGGCCACCGTGCTCTTGCGGCCGCCGCGCGACTGCCGCTGCTCGATGGCCACGGTGGGCGGAATGCCCCAGACCGCGTCCACCTCGGGCCGGCCAGCCGGCTGCACGATCGAGCGGGCGTAGGCGTTCAGCGACTCCAGATAGCGGCGCTGCCCTTCGTTGAACAAAATATCGAACGCCAGCGTCGATTTGCCGGACCCGGACACGCCGGTGATCACATTGAACTGGCCGCGCGGAATGCTGACGTTGACCGACTTCAGGTTGTGCTCGCGGGCGTTGACGATGCGGATGGCGTTGTCGGCATCGGCATTCAGGCGGCGTGCCCGCAGCACCGTTTGCAGCGGCCGGCCTTCCGCCGCCTTCAGCGCTGGCCGGTCCATGTGCTCGGAATATTCACGCAGCGCCAGCGCGGTGTGCGAGCTCGGGTGCTCCTTGACCTGCTCCGGCGTGCCGACGCAGACCAGCTCGCCGCCGCCCTCGCCGCCCTCGGGGCCCAGGTCGATCAACCAGTCGGCGGCGCGGATCACGTCGAGGTTGTGCTCGATCAAGATGATCGAATGGCCGACGGCCAGCAGTTTGCGCAGCGCCCGCATCAGCTTGGCGATGTCGTCGAAGTGCAGGCCGGTGGTCGGCTCGTCGAACATGAACAGCGTGCCTTTTTTGGCCATCGCCTGGCGCGGCTTGGTCGCCGCCTCGGCCAGAAAGCCGGCCAGCTTGAGCCGCTGCGCTTCGCCGCCCGACAGCGTCGGCACCGGTTGGCCCAGCTTCACATATTCCAGCCCCACATCGACGATGGGCTGCAGCTTGGCCACCACCTCGCGGTCCTGCTGGAACAACTGCACCGCCTCGCTGACGGTCAAGTCCAGCACGTCGGCGATGCTCAGTTCCTTATCGGCCCTGTGCAGCTTCACATCCAGCATCTCGGCCCGGTAGCGCCGGCCATCGCAGTCGGGGCAGCGCAAATAGACGTCGCTGAGGAACTGCATCTCCACATGCTCGAAGCCCGAGCCGCCGCAGGTCGGGCAGCGGCCATCACCGGCGTTGAAGCTGAACATGCCGGCGGTGTAGCTGCGCTCGGCCGACATCGGTGCAGCGGCAAACAGCTTGCGCAACTCGTCGAACGCGCCGACATAGCTGGCCGGGTTGGAGCGCGCCGTCTTGCCGATCGGCGATTGGTCGACAAACACCGCGTCGGACAGCCAATCAGCGCCCAGCAATTGTTCATGCGCACCGGGTGCGTCCGACGGCTTGCCGAACTGGCGTGCCAAGGCGGGATACAGCACATCCTGCATCAAAGTGCTCTTGCCCGAGCCGGACACGCCGGTCACCACCACCATCCGTTGCAGCGGGAACTCCACCGTCACCTGGCGCAAATTGTGTTGCGTGGCACCGACCAGGATCAGCTTCGGCGTGTTCGCGTCCACCGCCCGTTTCAGGCCCATGCCGACGTGCTTGCGCCCGCCCATATAGGCGCCGGTCAGCGTGTCGGCGGCGCGAATCGTCTCCGGCGTGCCGTCAAAGACGATCTGGCCGCCACGCTCGCCGGGGCCGGGGCCCATGTCGATCAAGCGGTCC
>JBIIVZ010000517.1:0-2638 GCA_044339175.1 Roseateles sp. | reverse complement strand
GCAACGCGATTGCGATGCGTGCCGCACCGGAGGTTGTCGAAGCCAAGATTCGCACCATGCCGACCGATCCGCAGCGGGTGCGGCGCGGCGATGCCGGTGAGCCGACCCAGTGCCCCGTCTGGCCCTTGCACCAGGTCTACTCGGACAGCGACACCCGAGCCTGGGTCGAGCAAGGCTGCCGCAGTGCCGGCATCGGCTGCCTCGACTGCAAGCAGCCGCTGATCGACGCGATCAAAAAAGAGCAACAGCCGTGGCGAGAACGTGCCGACGAGTACCTGGCCAACCCCAAACAAGTGCAATGGATTGTTGAAGTCGGCACCGAACGCGCTCGCGCCGTGGCCCGCAAGACCTTACGGGAAGTGCGTGAAGCGATCGGCCTGAGCTACTGAACCCAGACTTGCCGACAATCCACGCGCTATGCAGGCCATCCACATCACCGACATCGAAGCCGCCATCAATTGGTGGCGCGAACGCAGCCCTTCTCCCGACGGCGTCACCGCCTGCGAGCAAGTGCTCGCCCTGGCCGAGGTTTATGCCTTGCTGGTCTATGACCACGAGAGCGAATGTGCCGAAGCCGACATACCGGATGCGGCGATGGACGCCTGGCTGATCTGGTACGACAGCACGCCCGACGCGCCCTGCATCGCCATTTGCTCCACCAGCCAAGGCGATGCCTTGTGCAAAGGCTGTGGGCGCACGTTTGAAGAAGTCCAGCATTGGCCGGTCATGACTCCAATTGAAAAGCGAGTCACCTGGCGGCGCATCTGCCTCGAGGCCACTGCCTGGCGCTTCAACCGCTATGCCGAGCGCGCACGTTAGCAGCGTGACTGGGCTTAAATAGCGGGCAAGCTCAGCACGAAGATGCTGCCGCCCCCCGTGCGTGGCTCGCAACGCACTTGGCCGCCGTGAGCTTTGGCAATCTGCTTGACCAGGCTCAGCCCCAGCCCCACGCCGCCGGCCTGTTCGGCATGTCCGGGCAATCGAAAGAAGGCCTCGAAAATGCGCTCTCGCATGTTGGGCGGTACACCGGGGCCTCGGTCACAAATGCGCAGCTCGGCGCAGCCTTGATGCAAGCGCAGTTCCAGCAAGACCTGGGCACCACCGTAACGCCTTGCGTTTTCGAGCAAATTCCGCAGGGCTCGGCGCAGCAAGCGGTCTTCACCCAATACCTTCAGTTGATGCAAACCGTCGGCCGGTTCGAAGTCGGCACCCACGCGGGCCGCCTCCTCTGCCGCCATGCCGATCAAGTCGACCGCCTCGCGGTCTGCGCTCTGGCTGGCCGAGTCGAGCCGGCTGGCCAGCAAAACCTCCTCGACCAAACTGTCCAGCTCGGCAATATTGGTGTTGATTTCCGCTTCCAAGCGACCGCGCTGGACCGGGCCAGCACCGTCCAGCATCGCGAAAGCCAGCTTCAGCCGCGCCAGCGGCGAGCGCAATTCATGGCTGGCGTTGGCAAGCAATGATTGTTGCGAGCGCAGCAAGGTCTCGATCTGCGCCGCCGCCCGGTTGAAACTGCTGGCCACCGCCGCCACCTCGTCCTTGCCATGATCGTCGACACGGTGAGCCAGATTGCCCGCACCAAACTGCTCGACGCCGCGGCGCAACTGCTCCAGCCGCCGAGTCAATTTGCGTATCACCGGAAAGGCCCCGATCGCCACCCCGAAGAACAACAGCACCAACAGCGCCACCAACGCTTGCCCGTTCGGGCGCGGCCAAAAAAAAGACAGCCCCCAGGGCGACTCATCCCGGCGCGGCGGGCGGGCTCGTTCACCTTCCTGCCCCGGGCGACCCGCCCCCTCTGCGGACAACCCCGGCGGAGTCATGCGAAGGCCTCGAATCACGCTCAGGCTACGGCCATCCACCAAGGGCAGCAGCAGCACGTTGTCGGCCGTCTGGTCCTCACGCCGCTCGAACTGATTGGACGCCGCGATGCGCACGCCCTGCGCATCGTTCAGCGCAATCGCCATGCGCAAGCGCTGAGCCCATTCCAGCAATGCGGCAGCCTGCTCGCCGCGCGGCGCATCGGCTGGCGGCATGACGCGGTAGATCAGCTCTGCCATCGCCGTCCAGCGCTCATTGGCCGCGAGCTCGAAATTACCGCGCTCCTGCTCCATGTGCTGCTGAAACAGCCAAGTGGAGCCAAAAGCAAAAGCCAGCAGCAAGACGACCAGCGTCAGGTAGATGCGCAGATAAAGCGATTTCATGGGCCCGGACTCACGCGCTCAGATGACGCTTGGGAGCACTCAGCTGCCACCATCGGCGTCTTGCTTACGGGCAAATACATAGCCCGCGCCGCGCACGGTCAACACCCGACGAGGTGACTTTGGATCATCTTCGATCAGCGCGCGAATGCGCGAAATATGCACATCGATCGAGCGATCAAAAGCATCCAGCGGATGGCCCTTCAGCGCATCCATGATTTGATCACGCGACAGCACGCGGCCCGGGCTTTGCGCCAGCACCACCAGCAAATCGAACTGGTGGCCGGTGAAGTCGCATGGCTTGCCGTCTAGCCTGGCCAAGCGGGCGGCCAGATCAATTTCCAAGCGGCCAAAACGCAGCACCTCGTCGGCACCGGCCTCGGGTTCCAGGCGACGCAGCAAGGCCTTGATGCGGGCCTGCAACTCGCGCGGCTCGA
>JBIIVZ010000516.1:0-2639 GCA_044339175.1 Roseateles sp. | reverse complement strand
GTCAACGTCAACCCGCAGTCCACCCTGCTGCTCGGCCAAGCTCGCGGGGCCGCCATCACCGCCCTGGTGTCGGCCGATCTGACGGTGTCGGAATACACCGCCCTGCAGATGAAAAAAGCGGTGGTCGGCCATGGCCACGCCGCCAAGGAGCAGGTGCAAGCGATGGTGCAGCGCCTGCTGAACCTGCCCAGCGAGCCCGGCAAAGACGCCGCCGATGCGCTGGGTCTCGCCATCATTCACGCCCACGCCGCCGTGTCCTTCGAGGCGATGAGCCGCAGCACCACGCTGCAGCGCCGCCAGCATGCGCAGTTCAAGGGCGGAAGAACTTATTAAGACCTTGCGTGACAGACCGGAGCCGCGCCGCGGCGTAGCTCTGTCACCAACTGGTCAGGCCTTGAGTTGTAGGGCGGGTCGCGACCCGCGTGTGGCCGACTGTGGCGCTCGTGTTGCAACAAGCTGGCCGATGGCGGGTTTCGGTGCGGGCTGCCGAAATCGCTCGCGGGTCTCGACCCGCCCTACGAGACTGCGGTAGGCCTGATCAAGCCTGCTGACGACGACGCCTTGCCATCACGCCGATCACCGCCAGCCCGGCCAAGCCCAGCGCCCAGGTCGAGGGCTCGGGCACGGCGCTGATGGTGTAGCTGCCAAGGCCGTCACCCAGTGGCGTGACGTAGGACAGATAGGCGGATGACAGATCGAAGAAACCATCGATCAAGGTCACGCTGCCCGCTGCCGTGCTGTGAAAAGCACTGATACCGACAAATTGCCCATCCCAAAACGCCGCCTGCGGTGCCACCGTAGCGCCGGCGGCGGTGTAGGTCTGCCCCAGCGCATTGAGCGTCCAACTGCCCAGATCCAGCAGCTCGTAAGCGCTGCCGGTCAGCAACGTTTCATCGAAACTGAATTGACCATTGAAAGTCTGGCCCAGCGCCGGGCCTGTTTCGATCTGGCCGTTGAAGTTGTAGCTGGCCGCTTCGGCGGTACCGAGAGCCAGGGTGGCCGCGAGGGCCAGCAGGGTGTTGCGAATCATCATGATCATCAATCTCCAGATAAGCAGGGAATGCGAGGCCGGGACGGCCGGTGAATCAGAACTTGAAGCTGGCGGCACTGATCGCCGCACAGGCCACGCTCTTCAACAACACGACTGGACGGCTCTTCAGGGGGCCGGGGCCATCGGTGTCGATGCCGATCAGCGCGCTGCCGGAAGCGGCGGTGCAGGTGACATGGCCGCTGGCGAGCGGGTTGGCACTGCTGATGCCGGCGCTTTGGAGCAGCTTGGTAAACACCAGCAGATCCTCGCCCGCTGTGAAGTCGGTGATGGTGTCGCCGCCGTCGAGCACGCTGCTGTAAACAAACTGGTCACGGCCCTTGCCACCCGTCAAGGTGTCGCCACCGGGACCGCCTTCGATCACATCGTCGCCGTCGGTACCGACGATCACGTCGCGGCCGCTCGTGCCCTTGATCTGCTTGACCAAGTTCAGGCCCAGCACCATCGGGTCATGGTCGGAGGACTTGAATGCAGTGGGCGTGTAGTAGCCGGCCGGGTTGAACTCGGTGTTGTAGTCGAGCACCAGCGGTTCGTCGGCATTGATGTGCCAGGAGGTGGCACCGGTGATCTTCGGCGCGATGGAGGCGCTGCCGAAGCCATGGTCCAAGCGGCCGGCGTAGGCGTCGAAGACGTAGGAGTAGTCAGCCGGGTCGAACAAGCCGACCAGATCGACGATCACGCCGTCTTGAGTCAAGCGGTAGATCGGGTCTTCCTGGGCGTAGGCGTTGAAGTCACCCAGCAGGATCACGTCCTGCGTCGCCGTCGTGCTTTGCACTTGGGTGACAAAGCTGCGCAATTGCGCCGCTTGCTCGACACGCTGGCCGTTCCAGCAGCCTTGCAAATCGCCCTGATCGGCGTTCACGCCCGAACCTGGGCAGCTGCCCTTCGATTTGAAGTGGTTGACCAGCACCGCAAAACGCTCGCCGTTCGGGGCCTGGAAGGCCTGTGCATAGGTCGGGCGGTTGTTGATGGCGGCGGAATCGGAGATCGACGTGCCGACCAAACTCAGCTTGGCTGGCTTGTAGAGCATGGCCACACGGATCGCGTCGGTGCCGGTGTCGGCCGGCAGCGGAGCCGCCGCATACGTGCCGGCACCCATCTGCGCGTTCAACGCACCGACCAGGTTCAACAAGGCCACATTGCCGTTGTTCTGGATCTCCATCAGGCCGACGACATCGGCGTTCAGCGTGCTCAGCGAGGCGACGAGCTTGGTGCGCTGACGGGTGAACTCGTTCAAGTTGTCGGCACCGCGGCAGTTGCTGGCCGAAGTGGAACTGCCCAGTGTGCAACCTTGGCCTGTCTGTCCGCTGGCCGTCTGACCGTTGGTGAAGGTGGTGAAGAAGTTCAGCACATTGGCGCTGGCCACCGTGATGTTGCCGCCCACCGCCGGCGGATTGGCGCGCGGGTTGCTGCGCTCGAAAACCGGCTGGCCGACCGGCTGCAAGCGGTACATCGACGCCCCGGCGCTGCTGGCCGTGGCCAGGCCGTAGTCGACCACACCGGTCAGCGAGGTGATGGTGTCACCGGCCCGCACCGTGTTGTCTGCGCCCATGAAAGGCACGACAGCAGGGTTCTGAGCCGAGCTGTTGTC
>JBIIVZ010000515.1:0-2641 GCA_044339175.1 Roseateles sp. | reverse complement strand
CATGGACTAAACCGCTCTCGCGGTACTCCACTTCGACGGAGATTGCTTGTGTTTCGGAGATTGGTTTTGTCTATGTTGAGAGCTGAGGCACCCCGCCTCGCCTTTCGACTGGAGCATCACCATGAGCCAAACCCAACCCGCCGTTTCGCGGCTGCGTCAACGCATGCTCGACGACATGCGCATGCGCCAGATGGCACCCAAGACGCAGGCCGGCTATATCCGCGCCGTCTGCAAGCTCGCTGACTTCCTCGAACGCTCGCCCCGCACCGCAAGCATCGAGGATCTGCGACGGTTCCAGTTGCACCTGGTCGATCACGGCACATCGCCCATCACCCTCAACGCCACCATCTCTGGCCTGCGATTCTTCTTTGACATCACGCTGGACCGCTGTGAGTTGATGGCCAAGATGCAGACGGTGCGGGTGCCGCAAAGGCTGCCCGTCGTGCTCAGCCGCGAGGAGGTGGCGCGCCTGCTGCTGTGCACCTCTAACTTGAAGCATCAAGTGGCTTTGTCGCTGGCCTATGGCACCGGCCTTCGCGTCAGCGAGGTCATCTCGATCAAGATCGGTGACATCGACAGCCAGCGCATGACGCTACGGGTGGAGCAAGGCAAGGGCCGCAAGGATCGCTATGCGATGCTCTCGCCGGTGTTGCTGGAGCGGCTGCGCTGTTGGTGGCGCGTGGGACATGCACAGGGCAAGATTCTGCCCGGTGGCTGGCTCTTCCCCGGTCTCGACCCGACCGATCCGATGACCGCCCGACAACTTAACCGCGCCATCACCGCCGCCACGTTGGCCGCAGACATCGACAAACGCGTCTCCATGCACACGCTGCGTCATTGTTTTGCGACCCATCTGCTTGAGCAGAAGGTTGACATTCGGGTGATCCAAGTCTTGCTCGGGCACAAGAAGCTCGACACCACAGCGATCTATACGCATGTCGCCACCGAGATCCTGCGCGAGGTGGTCAGCCCCTTGGAGATGCTGCCGGCCGAGCCCTCGCAAGTGAAGTCGGCACTGGGGCCGGCAATCATGGCCATCGTCTAGAGCTGCCCACATGGGTCGGCCTTCATTGGAGGTCGCCGACATCTTGCGGACCCATGGCCCCGCTTGGCGAGCGTCGCAGCGCGGTCACCTGAGCCTGGGTCAACTCAAAGTGATGTCGGCGATAGAGCAATGCCGCAGCGCGGCGCTGGGTGGGCATGTCCTGCGCTGCGAGGGCTGTGGCACCGATCAAATCACCTACAACTCCTGCCGCAACCGGCATTGCCCGAAGTGCCAGAGCAGCGCCGCCCAGCGCTGGCTCGATGCGCGCCAGGCCGACTTGCTGCCTGTCGAGTATTACCACGTGGTCTTCACGCTGCCGGCGGCGCTGGCCGACATCGCGCATCAGAACAAGGCGGTGCTTTACGGCTTGCTGTTTGACATGGCGGCCGAGGTGCTGCAACGCATCGCCGCCGACCCCAAGCACCTGGGCGCGCGCATCGGCGCCACTTTGGTGCTGCACACCTGGGGTTCGGCGCTCACTCACCACCCACACGTACACGGGATCGTGCCGGGCGGCGGACTGTCTGGCGATGGCAAGCGTTGGGTGGCGTGTCGGACGGGCTTCTTCCTGCCGGTGCGCGTGCTCTCAAGGTTATTCAGGCGGCGCTTTCTTGAAGAACTGCAGCGTTTGCATCAGAACGGGGCATTGCAGTTCTTCGGCCAGCAAGCCGCGCTCAAGGACGCCAACGCCTTCTTGCAGTGGATGGCACCGCTGCGCAAGTGCGAGTGGGTGGTGTATGCGAAGCGCCCGTTTGCCGGGCCGCAAGCGGTGCTGGCCTATCTGTCGCGCTACACCCACCGTGTGGCGATCTCCAACAGCCGACTGATCAGCATGGACGCGCGCGGCGTGACCTTCCTCTGGAAGGACTACCGCGCCAAGGGTCGAAGCAAGCCAAAGACTATCAAGACCATGACGCTGAGCGCGGCGGAGTTCATTCGCCGCTTCCTGCTGCATGTGCTGCCGAGTGGCTTCCACCGGATTCGGCACTACGGGTTCTTGTCGAACGGCAACCGGCGAGACAGCCTTGCGCTGGCGCGCAGCCTGCTGAGCCCGGCAAGGCCAGCGCTGGCACCGGAGGTGGCGCCGGCCACACAAGCGGAGCCGTCAATGGCTCAGCCGAGTTTTGTTTGCTGGCACTGCGGCGGGCCACTGTCGATCTTGCAGACCTTCCTGCGCGGGCGGCCCATCCGTGGCCCGCCGCCAGAAGTGGGGGCGACATGAGTGCCCATCTCACGGCGATGCCCACCTTGATCACTGCTTGCAGGCAGCGGATGCGGAGAGGCTGTGGACCGTCGACCGGCGGACCATGCTTAAACGCCAAGTTACACCGGCAGCCCGGCAAGGACAGCGGCCGCCATCGCAACTCGCCCGTCAAGACGGTGCGTTTGGTCTTGGTCGATGGGCTGCAACTGACTCCCCACAAGGCGAGGACGGCCAAGGTGGGCTGTCAAATCGCCATAGCTGGGCAGCGATGACCCGCAGCACCACGGTCCCCGCGGTTTCCTCCCTGAAGGCTCGTCCAACACCTACCCTGAGCCCGGTGTTGGCGCAGCCATGCTCTGGCGCGCGGGTAGGTGTCAGACAACCCTAAACCA
>JBIIVZ010000514.1:0-2644 GCA_044339175.1 Roseateles sp. | reverse complement strand
CGGCCGGCGACGACGTCAAGGTCGTCGCTGGTCAGCTGACCCCATTGCTCCTGGGCTTTGCCGACGACTTGCTTCCAATTACCTGCGATGGAATCCCAATTCATAGCAACTCCTTTTAAGGGCGAACAGCGATTTCGTTCTTGACGGCTTTCACGCCAGAGATCTTCCAGGCCAGGCCTTCGGCGGTGGTCTTTTCGTTCGCGCTGTTGGCGAAGCCGGACAGCATCACGGTGCCATTCAAGGTCTCGACACTGATGGAGGACGCGGCGACTTCCTTGTTGTCGACAAAGCGCGCTTTCACGGCGGTGGTGATGGCGGTGTCGTCCACATAGGTGCCCGCGGACTGCTGATCACGACTGACGGCGCAGCCGGTGGCAGCGAGCAAAACGACGGTCGTGGTCAGGACAGCGAGAGTTTGGCGAATAGTCATGGTGATGCTCCGGTAACAAGTAAAAACTTGATGATTCGAACGAACAGGGCGGTGTCATGTCCACCGCTTCAGGCTTTGCGAATCGGCAGGTTCAGTGGACAAGCCAGTCGTTCAGCTCGTCGGCGTGTTCCTGTTCATCGCTGAGGATGTCTTCAAGCAAGCGGCGTGTGGTCACGTCTTTGTTGCCGATCAAAACAATCAATTGGCTGTAGCACTCGATGGCTACGCGCTCGGCGATCAGGTTGGCCTTGATCATCTCGCGCAGGTCACGCGAGTCGTCGTAGGCCGCATGGCTGCGGCGCTGCAAGCTGTCCGGCGAGAAATCAGGCTCGCCACCAAGCTGCACGATGCGCCGGGCCAACCGGTCGGCATGAGCTGATTCTTCGTTGGCGTGAATCAGAAATTCCTCGGCGATCTTGGGCGAGGACAAGCCCTGAGCGGTGAAGTGATGGCGCTTGTAGCGCAACACGCACACCAGCTCGGTCGCCAGCGCATCGTTCAGCAATTCGACGATCTCCGCAGCCCACGGCCCGTAGCTGGGCGTCACTGCGCCCTCGTTCAGGTTGCGCTTGGCGGCGTTGACGGCGTCCATATCCAGGTGCATCGGTGGGGTGCCCGCAGGCACGGCAAGCAGCGGAGTTTTCAGTTGAAGTTGGGACATAGGGCTTCCTGTCAAACATGCGGCCAGATCTGTAGCCGAAGAGGGGATCAAAACGAGCTTGAGACGATTTAGCTAGGCCCAGTACTCGCCCATTGGGAGAGGTCTGCCGGGTTGACTGGCTGCTGCGAGCAACAACCGGCCGATGAATCAACTGTAGGGATCGGCCTGCCCGTCGGCCATCGGCACCCGACGCGTCCGCTTGTAGGACAGCGACGCCTCTGTTTGTGAGCACACCGCTGCAGCGTGCAGCGGCATACCCTACAGTTCGGCCGACACCTTGAAACGCACGACTTACGCCACCGTGCCCCGAAATCTCATGCCCACCGAGCCCCTACAGACCGGTACCAATCAACTGCTGAACGCCCTGCCCGAAGCCGACTGGCTGCGCTGGCAGCCGGCGCTCGAATCCGTAGAACTGCGGCAAGGCGAAGTGCTGTACGAGGCCGGCAGCTTGTTGAGCCACGCCTATTTCCCGAGCTCGGCGATCATTTCTCTGGTCTATGTGATGGACGAAAAAACGTCGGGCGAAATTGCCGTTGTCGGCTTTGAAGGCTTGGTCGGCATCTCGCTGCTGATGGGCGGTGACTCCAGCGTCAATCGCGCGGTGGTGCAACGCAGCGGGCATTGCTACCGGATCAGCGCCGCGCTGATCCGCGCCGAGTTCAACCGCAGCAGCGCAGTGATGGAGCTGTTGCTGCGCTACACCCAGGCCGTGATGACGCAGATGTCACAGACTGCGGTGTGCAACCGCCACCACACACTTGATCAGCAACTGTGCCGCTGGTTGCTGCTGAGCCTGGACCGGCGGCAAAGCCTGGAACTCCACATCACCCAGGTGTTGATTGCCCGGCTGCTCGGTGTCCGCCGCGAAGGGGTGACGGAAGCCGCGCTGAAATTGCAGCAACTGGGGCTGATCCGCTACGCTCGCGGCCACATCACGGTGCTGGACCGTCCGGGCCTGGAGCGCCGCAGCTGTGAGTGCTACGGCGTCGTCAAACAAGAGTACGACCGGCTGTTGAACTCTCCCTCCGCAGGCGGCTGAAACCGGCGTTCATGCTGAGCAAGCTGGGCGGTTCGAGTGCCGTGTCAAGCCGTTGTAGGAATGGGCTGACATGCCAAGCCGGTCGCGGCCGATAGCGCACCACTGAGGGCATGGCCATCATGAAAGCTCCAAGACTGCGCCGGATCTCCTATGAAAAAACGCCAGGCCGAGGCCATCGAAATCCATCAGAACCAGTTGCTGGCGGCGCTGCCCGAGGCGGACCTCGAGCGCTGGCGCACCCAGCTGGAACCGGTGGAACTGAGCTTGGGCCAAGTGTTGTGCGAGTCCGGCAACCGCTCCGAGCATGTCTACTTCCCGACCACGGCCATCGTCTCACTGCTCTATTTGACGCAAGAAGGGGATTCGACCGAGATTGGCGTGGTCGGGCGGGACGGTGTGGTCGGTATCTCCCACGTCATGGGCGGCAACGCCACACCGAGCCGCTCGGTCGTGCAGAGCGCCGGTCGGGCTTACCGGTTGCGGGCGCAAACGCTGAAGGACGCGCTCGGCC
>JBIIVZ010000063.1:0-9430 GCA_044339175.1 Roseateles sp. | reverse complement strand
GCCACACCGCCCAGGCCGCCATCCCCCAGTGAGCGCTGCACATGCCCCGCGCGGTCCCGGTCAAGATCACTCCCCATGCCGCGACTTTGCGGGTGAATGAAGTCAGCCAGTTCCAGCAAGTGATTTCGCCCTTCCGACCACTCACAGATGCGAGCTCTTGAGGCGTTAGCGATGATGAACCATGTTCGGGCCATGATTTGACCTCCTCTTCAACCATTGCGGGAAACACTCGTGAAATCAATGTAGGCAGGCACTGCAGAATCGCGTTGAGCGTGCGCAAGGACTGAGCGCCGTCAATGACAGAACTGTCAGATGCCTTAACTTGAAGGTCTTGGACGAGACAAGGTACTCAGGAGAACATTGATGGCAAATAGTTCAACAGCAACCCAAAGGACGCGCAAACCCACCACTCAGGGGAAGTCGGACAATATGAACCAGCCGGTCCGGGTGAAGGGGAATGGCAGTGGGGTCGGCAATGGCAATGGCAATGGTGCCAAGGCGATCAGGCGCAAACGCACGGCAATCAGGCCACCGCTGGGTTCAGTAGGGAGTTCGGTCAGGCAGGGCGTGGCGACCAGCATGAAGGGACTTGAGAAAATTGAAGTGCAGCTCGCCAAGCTCGTGCGCGGTACCGTGGCCGATGCGTTGCGGGCTAGCGGTGATATCGCGCGAGAACTGAGCAACGTGATCCGAGACGTCATCAACGGCGCGATCGAGGCCAGTGGACAGGTGGGCACCGACCTGACCGTCAGCATCAAGGGCGTGGCGCGCGGCGTGGTGGAGGGCGTACACGACGTTCAGGGCGACGTCACAAAAGCAGCCAGCGAAATCGTCAAGACTGCCATGCGCCAAGCCCATCTGGTGGGTGCCGATGTGGTGGCTGTCGCTCGGCGCGCTCTGGACGGCATCGCGCAAGGCCTGAAGGAGACGGGCGACAACGTCGCTGAAATCACCAAAATCGTGCTCAAAAGCGCGGTCCAAGCGGCGTCCGGCATCAGCGAGATGGCCGACCACGCCCTGCGACAAGTGCTGGCGGGTACGTCGCAAGGACTGGAGAAAATTGCCGGAGAACCCGCCAAAGATGCGGTGAAACCTGCAACCACGCGAAGCAAGGCGCGAACCGCATCGACACCCAGTGCTGCGTCCGCTTCGACGGCTGAGTCAGCCAACAAGCCCGCCAAGCCATCGACCCAAGCAACAACAGCCAAGGCACCAACGGCCAAACGCCGCGCCACCACACGACCACAAGCGGCTTGATGCCCAACACAAGCCGCCTGAAACCGCCGCAGCACGTTGCGGCAGTTTCAGCCGGCTTGCCCTATTCCACGTACCTCATTCCCTACTTCAGAACAGCTTGAACTCCGGCGAGTTGCGTGGACGGCTGCTGTCGGCCAAGGCCGCACGCACTGCATCGTCCACCGTTGCCAGTGGAATGAATTCAAGTGCGCTGCGCGTGCTTTCCGGCAACTCGCGAAGATCATTCAGGTTGCGCGCCGGCAACAGCACCGTCTTCAGCCCGGCGCGCTGCGCGGCCAACACCTTTTCCTTGATACCGCCGACCGGCAAGACCAGACCGCGCAGACTGATTTCACCGGTCATCGCGACCTCATGACGCACGGGGCGATCGGTGAACAGCGAAGCGAGCGCGATGAACATGGCCACGCCAGCGCTCGGACCGTCCTTGGGTATGGCACCGGCGGGAATGTGCAGATGCAGGTCCATGGCCTCGAACATTGCCGGCGGAATGCGCAAATCAGTGGCTCGCGCCTTGACCAGGGTGATCGCCGCCTGTGCGCTCTCCTTCATCACCTCGCCGAGTTGCCCGGTCAAGGTCAGCTTGCCGCTGCCAGCAACACGCGACGCTTCGATGAAAAGGATGTCGCCACCGACCGGCGTCCACGCCAGCCCGGTCGCCACACCGGCGATGCTGCTGCGCAGCGCCACCTCATGCTCGAACTTGGACGGACCAAGGATCGCATCCAACGCACTGGCATCAATGCACACTTGCTCGGTTGAGCCTTCGGCCACCTTCAGCGCTGCATGCCGCATTGCCCGGCCGATCTCGCGCTCCAGCTGCCGCACGCCAGCTTCGCGGGTGTAGTCGGCAATGATCAGCATCAGCGCGGACGAACTCAGTACGCATTGATCCTCGCGCAAGCCATTGGCCTCGCGCTGGCGCGGTAACAAATAGGTCTGCGCGATCTGCAGCTTTTCTTCCTGCGTGTAACCGGGCAGGTCAATCAGTTCCATCCGGTCACGAACAGGTGGCGGCACGTTGTCGATCACATTGGCCGTGGCGATGAAGACGACACGACTGAGATCGAATGGAATGCCCAGATAGTTGTCGCGGAAACTGCCGTTCTGCTCCGGGTCCAGCACTTCAAGCAGCGCAGCGGACGGATCGCCCTGGGCGCTCGCACTCAGCTTGTCCACCTCGTCAAGCATCATCACGCAATCGCGCGCACCGGCCTTGCGCAAGCCCTGCAGAATCGTGCCGGGCAGCGCCCCGATATAGGTACGGCGATGACCACGAATCTCGGCCTCGTCGTGCACCCCGCCGAGCGAGACGCGCACGAACGGCCGCTGCAACGCACGCGCAATGCTTTGCCCCAACGAGGTCTTGCCAACACCGGGCGGGCCGACAAAACACAGGATGGGTGCCCGGCCCAGCGGGTTGAGTTTGCGCACAGCGAGGAACTCCACCACTCGCTGCTTCACCCGCTCAAGCCCGAAGTGATCGGCCTCCAAGGTCTGGCGTGCCGCTTGCAAATCAATCGGTGTCTCAAGCGGCGTTGCCCAAGGCAGCTCGACCATCCAGTCGAGATAGTTGCGCAGCATCGAATACTCGCCCGAAGCGTCCGGCATGCTCTGCAGACGGCGCAACTCTTTGCGCGCGTGAGCCTCGGTCTCGGGCGGCATACCGGCCTTGGCAATCGCCTCCTCCAGTGCGGCGATGTCTGCATCGTCCTCACCGCTTTCGCCCAGTTCCTTCTGAATCGTCTGCAACTGCTCGCGCAGGAGGAAACGGCGTTGCCTGTCGTCCATCTGCTCCTTGGTGCGCTCACCAATTTCCTTCGACAAGCGCAGCACCTCGATCCGATGCGACAACGTCTCCAGCAGTTTGCGTACCCGGTCCTGCGTGCCGACGGTTTCCAGCAAGGCCTGCTTTTCATTCACCGTGGCGTCAATCACACTGGCCGTGATGTCGGCCAACTCGGCCGGCCCACGAGTCGCCTGCAAAGCATGCACCAACTCAGCCGGCACGCTGGGCAGCAGTGACAGCAACTCAAGGCTGCGCTCGCGCAGTTGCAAGGCCAGAGCCTCGGTTTCAGCCGAGGACTCGACCGTCTCATCAATCAACTCGACCTTGGCGGCGAGAAACGGCGGCCCGGACACAAGCTCAATGATGCGAAACCGCTGGGTGCCCTGAAAGACCGCATGATGCAGCTGTTCATGCGGGTTGACGTGATGAACCAGCCGCCCCAACGTACCCACCAAACACAGCGCATCCAAGCCTGGATCATCGTCGTTGGCATCCTTCTGCAACACGATGCCGACCGGCTTGCCTTCAGCAAGCGCATAGTCAAGCGCTGCAACCGACTTCGGACGCCCCACGCTGACGGGAGCCAGCACGTGCGGAAACAGCACCAGATTACGCATCGGGATCAAGGCCACGACACCTGGCGGCAACTCGAATCCCGGAGCTGAAGACGGCTGACTCATGCAGACTCTCCCAGGCTGCGCCAACAGCGCATTCATGAAAACATGACCAAGTACAGCTGCGGACGCCAACTGCCAACCCGCAACATCAGGCCGCTGTACTTCGTACGATCACCAGCGGACAAGCAACCGTCACCACCTCAAACGTTACAAATTAAACCTTACTGAATTGCGATGGGCTTGTTGCGCGAGCCTTCACGCTTGGGCAAGGTCAGCTTGAGGACGCCGTCCTCCAATTTGGCGACGACCTCCTTATCGTCAATCTCGTGGGCCAGCGAGAAGCCGCGTGAGGTCGTGCCGTGATAGGTCTCCTTCAACAGCACACGGCTGCCGGACCGCTCTTCTCGCTCCTTCTTGATTTCAGCCGAAATGGACACAAAGTTGCCATCGACACTGACACGAATGTCCTCCTTCTTTGCCCCAGGTATTGCGGCACGAACCTGGTAATCACGGTCGTTCTCGATCACGTCGATAGAGATGTCTGCCGGGCTCTCCTCGGCCAGTTGCAGGGGCCGTGCGGCGCGTCGGAAAAGATCGGGGAACACATCGTCAAAACGTTGCAAACGGGTTAATGCACTCATCATTGAACTCCTGAGTTGTTGATGTGCCGGGCAACCCGGCAACGACCTTGAATCGTCAAGCACCGAAGCCCAAGCACCAAAAAATATAGCGTTCTAGACCCACTGATTTTTGGGAACGATCAAGCGGCACAGCAACCCCGCACCGCCGAGTCCTTCAAACCCAGCGACTCACCGACCGGACTTGAGATTGCGACGCCGGGCAATCACCCCCAGCCAGCCCAAACCGCCCAGCAGCAAGGCGTAGCTGGCGGGCTCCGGCACCGGGTGCAGCGCCTTCAATTCCATCGTGCCAGTACCGTTCACGTTCGAGATGACTTGGAACGAGTAGTGATCCCAGTGCGGTGTGACCCAATCAGCGGGGAACTGCAAGGTCTGACCGTTGTGGTCACCCATCTTGCTGTCGTAGCCGCCGGAACCCATAGAGCCACTCAAATAGCTGGTGTAGATGGGGCCCAGCTTGTTTTCATTGCCGTGCGGATAGGGGCCGGGATCGGGCACCGCGTGTTGAACCTGCACCGCGCCGGTCCAAGTTTCCACCAGTTGACCAAATATCGGTTGGGACGCGACATTGGAATAAAACCCCAACAGCGCCCAGTTCGTCGGGGTGGGCACAGCCAGTGACGAAAATGCGCTGAGCGTGCCCGACCACACGATGTTCAGTTGCGTGGGAGTGTCCGTGAGTATGGTCACTGTGTTCACGGCATGGCTGGTCAGTGGCGCAGCCACCAGCGCCAGCGGCACGGCAACAGCGAGCAATAGTTTCTTCAGCATGGGATAAATCCTCCAAGTAGGTTGGCGGCAACGCCGCAGGTGCAGTACATGCTAAAAACCCAAGACCTGAAGTCGTTGAGCCTGCTCAAAAAGCCAAGCAATCAGCCGCGTCAACATGCCATCGCGACGCAGGCACTGCGCACCGACCGCGTGCCAGTCCGGGGTCAAAGGTGAGCGCTATTGGCCCGCGCGGCAGAAGGCGGCGGCAGCGAAGCGTCGTTCAGCTGCGTGCTACGCTGAAGCGAAACATAAGTTTTCAGGACGACGCGATGGCCACCAGACACCCCCACACCGGACAGCCCAGCGCGACCCATTCCGCGCTGGAACTGCGTGCCTTGCTGGAGCTGGGGCTACTGCCCTGGTCGTTGCCCATCTTGCTGAACGCGCCGCAGGGCGATGGTCACCCTGTGCTCTTGTTGCCCGGTTTCATGGGCAGCGAGTCCACGATGATCGGATTGGAGTTGTTTTTGCGTAACCGGGGCTATGCCGTCGAGACCTGGGGCCTTGGCCGCAATGTCGGTTTTCACGCTAAACATGCCAACGCGCTGGAACAAAAGATCCGCCATTTACACCACCAGACCGGCCGCAAGGTCAGCTTGGTCGGCTGGAGCCTGGGCGGCGTGTTCGCTGTGTTCGGCGCACACCAGGTGCCCGAATGCGTGCGCAGCGTCGTCACGCTGGGCAGCCCCGTCTCTGTCGACCCGCAAGGCAGCGCGTCGCCGCCCCTGGTGCGGGCGATGTACCGCCTGGTGGCGCATCCGCTGGGGCCGGCCGCCCACAGCATGCAGCCGCACGCCAAAAAGCTGCGCGAACGTCAACTGCTGAGCATGCCGCTGAGCTGCCTGTACTCGCTCGGCGACGGCGTGGTGCCGCCGCAGGAAGCGACCGTCAACGGCGACCCCGCGCTGCATGAAAACGTGCAGGTACCGGGCAGCCACGTCGGCCTGGGCTTCAACGCGGTGGTGCTGTGGATCGTCGCCGACCGGCTGGCTCAGCCCGAGGGGCAGTGGCGGCCTTTCGAGCCGAGCGGGGCTTTGGGCTACGCTTACCGGCTGTTGACGCAGTAAGCTGAGTCGGCTCAGCGGCTGTGTCAGCCAGCGCGTCCACTTGTGCATCCACTTGCGCATCAGCCAGCGCCAGATACGCCTGAAAACTGTCGCGCAGGCATTGGGTAAAGGCCAGTGGGTCGGGGATCAATTCACGGCAAGACGTGGGCGAGATGACCAACAGGTCTTCATAACGAGTCACCGCAAACGCCAAGCCCATGCCGTCGGCGATCGGCAGGATGGCCGAAAAATAAGTCATCTTGGCCCCGCCCAAGTAAAGCGATTTGGGCAGCGCCGGCAGTTCGGTGACGGTGCAACTGACCAGGGGCTGCGCAGCGCCCAGCTGAAACGGCAACGCTCCGAACCACTTGGCTGCCAAGGCCACCCCGGCGGCAGGGGCCTGAGTTACCAGTTCGCTGAACTTGCCCAGCGCTTGTGCTCGGCGATGGGGCTCGGGGGAGGCAAACTGCTGCTGTATCCAGACCAGCCGCTCTACCGGGTCGGCCAGTCGGGTGCCGAGTTGAATACGCAACGGCACCGGCAACGGCCCTGGGCTGCCGTCACCTTCTTCACCCACCGCCGGATCGCGGCCCAGGCTGACCCAGGCACTCAAGTCGCTGACGGGCAACTCGCCATGCGCTTCGAGATAGCTGCGCAGCCCGCCAGCGCAAACGGCCAGCACGGCGTCCATGACGCGGGCACCGGGAACCAGGCGACTGATGCGCTCGAACTCTGCTTGCTTGAAGCGCCGGGTATCGAACACGCGGTGCGGGGACACGACCGAGTTGAAGCGCGTTGACGCGACGTGCTCGGGCCGCAGCACGTCGTTGGCGAAGGCCACCGTCGCTGGCAACCAAGCCGCCAGCGGAGCCAACCAGCGCAGCGGTGACAGCACGGAGTGGGTGGCGGCCGCGCACATCAGGGACAAGGCGCTCGGCGCTGCCTCGGGGAACCAGGGCTCGGGCGGTGCAGCCTTGGGAGGGCGGCGGGTGAAATCATGCAAGACCTCGATGATTTCATTGCGGCTGGCCACATCGACAGCGGCGTGGTGAACCTTGATCAGCAGCGCAAAACTGCCGACCGGCAGTTCAGCCAAGCTGTCCAGCCCCTCGATCACGTAAATCTCCCACAGCGGCCGATTCAGGTCCAGTGCCCGGGCATGAATACGCGACGCCTGGATGCAGAACTGCCGCCAGTCGCCGGGGTGAGGCAAGGCGATGTGGCGCACGTGGTGCTCCAGGTCGAAATGCTCATCCGCTACCCAGTACGGGTAGTCCAGCTCCAGCGGCACGCGTTGCAAGCGCTGACGGAACACCGCAGCCCTGTGCAGGCGACTCTGGATATGCGCCAGGATGCTTTTGAAACGCACTTGGCCGCCTGCTGCGGTGCTCGGGTCGTAAATCTGCACAAAGGTGATGTTGGCGTTGGCGTGCAAGGTGTCCGAGTAGAGAAAACTGGCGTCGTGGCCGGTCAGTTGCTGCATGGTCGAGTTCCGGTCAAATGGGCGCGGCGGCGGCGGCGACTGCGGCTGCGCGCGCGCGAGGCTTGCTGCGGGGCCGCTTCTGCAGCGCCGGTGTGCTGCGCGCCAGCAACTCCTCCAGCGCTGCCGCCAGCGCAGCGCTCAGTTCACGTGCATCGGGCACCGCCGCCGTGGCGGTCGTGAAGCCAAAACTCATCGCGCCCGCATAGCTCATCACCGTGATGTTGAGCCCCAGCCCATGCTCGGTGATGGACAGCGGCGAATAGCTCACCATGCGGGCACCGGCGGCATAAAGCGGCAATTGCGGGCCGGCCACGTTGGAGATCACCACGTTGGCGATCGGGGCGAACACGCGCGTGATGCCGGAGCGGCCATACAAGGCCGCCAAGCCCTGCAGCAACCAGGGCACACCGATGGCCGGGAAGTCGGTCGGGATGACGCTGCGGCCACGTTGGGCCAAGGCCTTCATCGCCCCGGACGCATCGCGGATCGCCAGCAAGCGCTTGACCGGGTCGGCAATCTGGGTGTTCAGGTTCACCAGGCTCAAGGTCGCTTGCGTGCGCATCTCGGTATTGCCGGCCTCGCGCAGCGAAATCGGCATGGCCGCGATCAGCGACTTTTTAGGAATACCGCCGTGTTGCGCCAAGTACCGGCGCAGCGCCCCGCTGCACAGCGCCAGCACGACATCGTTCAGCTTGGCCTCGTGGATGGCGGCCAGTTGCTTCAGCGTGGCCATCGGGATCTGCAGCGACGCAAAGCCGCGCTCTGGAGTGATCGGCTGATTCAACGGCGTCTTCGGGCCAAACGCGAAGTTCTGGCTGTTCAGGCCTTTCGCTCCCTTCGGCAGGGCTGCTGCAGCGCTGGCTTTGGGCCCACTGCCTAACAGCCCGACCAGCGTTTTCAGCACGTCGGGCAAGTGGCGCAGCAGCTTGATGTATTGACCGCCGTCATGTTTGAGCGCCGCCAGCGCCAGCTCGGCCATGCCGGGGCTTTCGTCCGTCACCCGCGCTGTGCCACTGAGCATGCGGCGCGGTGCGGCAAGCGGCTGCGCCGACGTGTCAAAAAGTGCCTGCGCCAACAGCACGCCGGCCTGCCCGTCCAGCACCGCGTGGTGCACCTTGATGTAGTAGGCCACTTGCCCCGTCTGCAGACCGTCGATGATGGCCAGCCGCCACAGCGGGCGGCTGCGATCCAGCAGCTCAGAGTGCAGGCGCGCCGTGCAATCCTCCAGTTGCGCTTGGCTGCCCGGGCTGGGCAGCGTCACATGTTGAATGTGATGGGCCAAGTCCACCTTTTTTTCTTCTACCCAGACCGGGTTGGAAAACTGCAAGGGCATCGCCGCCAGCTTGTGGGTAAACACCGGCGCGATGTGCAAGCGCTTGCGCATCTGCCGCTTGATGTCGGCATAAAAGTCGCCCCGGTAGCCGCTTGGCAGGTCAAAGATATGCAGCGAGCCCACATGCATCGGCGTTGCCGGCGTCTCCAGATGCAGGAAGGCTCCGTCCACCCCGGTCAGCATTTTCATAGTCGGTGTCTCCGTGGTCTTAGTGTGGTGTCAAGTGTCAGATGTCGCATGACCGCACAGCCATCGGCGTGCAGGGCTAGGAGCCCGGGCGGCAGAAGGATCGGCGGCGGCTGGCGCTTCACAGGACGGACGTGAACCCGCCACTGTCCAGCCCGAAAAGTTAACACAGCAAGAAAGGGTGCAAACGATCCAGATCAAGCGGCTTGTTGCGAATCGGCAGCATCGTTGCGTCTGCGCAAAATGTGCAGCGACAGCCGCGCCAAGCTGCGTCTCAGGAGACTTTCATCATGACCCTGATTCCGCCCAA
>JBIIVZ010000512.1:0-2652 GCA_044339175.1 Roseateles sp. | reverse complement strand
GCTTGGGCTTGCCGATGGCTTGCCTGACCAACAAGCCGGCCGCTTTCGCCCGTGATCTGCTCGCTCGCAAGGGGCTGGCGAACTATTTCGACAAGGTTTACGGCGGCGATGACTTCGAGCGCAAAAAGCCGGACCCGCTGCCGCTGCTGAAGACTTGCGAGGCGTTGGGCACCGCGCCGCGCAGCACCTGGATGATCGGCGACTCCAGCAACGACGCGCGCGCCGCCGATGCCGCCGGTTGCCCGCTGGTGCTGGTCACTTATGGCTACAACCACGGCCAGCCGATCCGCCAGGTGGCGGCGCGGCAGCATGTGGACCGGCTCGACCAGATCAGTCTGAGTTGAGAAGGTGAGAGTTTTCTACTGCGCGGCCGCCATGCGTCGTTGGCCGGATGCTCGTGATCCTCACGTACCTGAAGTACGTTCCGGTCCCTGCGCTCCCCGCCCAAGCCTGACAGCCGCTCGCTACGAAAAACTCCCACCTTCTTGGACGTCCAAACCCCGCTGATACACTGATTTGAGGGCCAGCTTGGCCAATTAATCGCCTGTTTTCCGTGGCGCGGCGATGCGCCCAAGGGTTGGAACCGATGACTGAACTTGAATTCAAAAGCCTGGCTGCGCTGGGCTACAACCGCATCCCCTTGATCAGCGAGGCCTTTGCCGACCTGGAAACACCACTCTCGCTCTACCTGAAGTTGTGCGCCGGGGCCGGGGCCTACGGCGGCCAAGCTGGGAAGCACAGCTTTTTGCTGGAGTCGGTCGTCGGCGGCGAGCGGTTTGGGCGTTACTCCTACATCGGCTTGCCCGCTCACACGGTGTTGAAGAGCCACGGCCTGCACACCGAGGTGATCCGCGACGGCGTGGTGATCGAAAGCCATGCGGGCAACCCGCTGGACTTCATCGCCGCTTACCAAAAGCGCTTCAAAGTGGCGCTGCGGCCCGGTATGCCGAGGTTTTGCGGCGGGCTGGCCGGCTACTTCGGTTACGACGCGGTGCGCTATATCGAGCCCAAACTGGCGGCCACCGAGCTGCCCGGCGGCATCGACACGCCCGACGTGATGCTCTTGCAATGCGAGGAGCTGGCGGTGATCGACAACCTGTCCGGCCGCCTCTATTTGATCGTCTACGCCGACCCGAGCCAGGCGGAAGCGTTTTCCAAGGCGAAAAGGCGGCTCAACGAGTTGGCGGCCAAGCTGACCTACAGCGTGTCCGCACCGGTGGTGAAGCGCGGGCAGGCTCATCCGGTTGAACGGGAATTCGCCAAGGCCGATTACCTGGCTGCGGTGCTGCGCGCCAAGGAATACATTGCCGCCGGCGACATGATGCAAGTGCAAGTGGGGCAGCGCCTGCGCAAGCGCTACACCGAGTCGCCGCTGAGCTTGTACAGGGCGCTGCGCTCGCTGAACCCCAGCCCGTATATGTATTTTTACGACATGGGCGACTTCCAGATCGTCGGCGCCTCGCCGGAAATTCTGGTGCGCCAAGAGCATTCAGCGGACGGCGACAAGGTCACCATTCGCCCGCTGGCCGGCACTCGCCCGCGTGGCGGCACGCCGGAGCAAGACCTGGCGCTGGAGCGCGAGCTGAAGGCCGACCCGAAGGAGTTGGCTGAGCACCTGATGCTGATCGACCTGGCCCGCAACGACATCGGCCGCATCGTCAAGACCGGCAGCGTCAAGGTCACCGATGCCTTTGTCGTCGAGCGTTATTCCCATGTGATGCATCTGGTCAGCAATGTCGAGGGGCTGCTGCAGGACGGCATGAGCAATCTCGATGTGCTCAAAGCCACCTTCCCGGCCGGCACGCTGACCGGCGCACCGAAGATCCGCGCGATGCAGATCATCGACGAGCTGGAACCGGTCAAACGCGGCATCTACGGCGGCGCTTGCGGCTGCCTGAGCTTTGCCGGCGACATGGACCTGGCCATCGCCATACGCACCGGCATCATCAAGGACCAAACGCTGTACGTGCAGGCCGCAGCCGGCATCGTGGCCGATTCGGTGCCCGAGCTGGAGTGGGCTGAAACCGAAGCCAAAGCGCGCGCCCTGATCCGCGCAGCGGAGCTGGTGGAAGAGGGGTTTTGATTCGGCGTGTTGATGCAAGGACCAGGGCATGAGGGAGAGAGCTTTTGTAGCGAGCGGTTGTCAGGCTAGGCGGCAGGAGCGCAGGAACCGGAACGTACTTCAGGTACGTGAGGATTCCGAGCATCCTGCCAACGACGCATGGCATCCGCGCAGTAAAAAGTTCTTACCCTCTCACTTTTATGCCGTTTGACTACGCCAGCCTCGATCAACTGCGCCAAACCCATCCGGCCTGGCGGCTGCTGGCGTCGCCGCATGCGGCCCTGGTGGCGAGCTTTTTGCAGCGGGTGTTTATTGCGCCGAATTTGCGGGTGATCGCGCAAGCGGACTTGGCCGAGGCGCTGGAGGACGAGCTGTTTGGCTTGCGCGAGCGCTTGAACGTTACTGGGCTTGGGCTTGGGCTTGGGATTGGGCGTGCGGGGGAGACGGCCTTCCCGAAGCCGGCGCTGGACTATCTGAACGATTGGGCGGCCGGCGACAAGGGCTGGTTGCGCAAGTTCTACGCCCAGGGCTCGGACGAGCCGCAGTTCGACCTGACACCGGCCACCGAGCGGGCCATCGGCTGGCTGGCG
>JBIIVZ010000513.1:0-2652 GCA_044339175.1 Roseateles sp. | reverse complement strand
ACAGCATGCGGCGGCCTTCGTGGTCGTCCAGGATCTTCTTCTTCACATAGTCCAGGCCGACGCGGGACACGTAATGCACGGTCCGCTCCAGATACCAGCCCTCGGTGCGGTAGAGCTGCATGAAGGCACCGGTGTACTCCAGCACTTCTTCGGCCGTCTTCAGCTTGGTGAAGAAATGCGCCACCTCGGTCTTGATGCCGCCGTTGCCGGCCACATACATTTCCCAGCCGCTGTCCACCCCGATGATGCCGACGTCCTTGATGCCGGCTTCGGCGCAATTGCGCGGGCAACCGGAGACTGCGAACTTGACCTTGTGCGGCGCATACATGCGCCACATCGCGCGCTCCAGGTCCTTGCCCATCTGGGTCGAATCCTGCGTGCCCATGCGGCACCACTCGGAACCGACACAAGTCTTGACCGTGCGCAACGCCTTGGCGTAGGCGTGGCCGGACGGCATGCCGATGTCCTTCCAGATGCCGACCAGATCCTCCTTCTTGACGCCGAGCAGGTCGATGCGCTGGCCGCCGGTGACCTTGATGGTCGGGACCTTGTACTTGTCGGCCGCGTTGGCGATGCGGCGCAACTCGTCGGCCGTGGTTTCACCGCCCCACATGCGCGGGATCACGCTGTAGGTGCCGTCCTTCTGGATGTTGGCGTGGGCGCGCTCGTTGATGGCGCGCGATTGCGGGTCGTCCACCGCCACCTTGGGCCAGCTGGAGATCAGGTAATAGTTCAGCGCCGGGCGGCAGCTCGGGCAGCCGTTCGGTGTCTTCCAGCCCAGGGCCTTGTAGGTGGCGTCGAGGCTGGTCAGCTGCTGTTTGACGATGGCGTCGCGCACGTCCTGATGGCTGGCATCGGTGCAGGCGCAGACCGCTTTTTTCTTCGGCGTGGCCGAGTAATCACCGCCGGCGGTGAACATCAGCAACTGCTCGACCAGGCCGGTGCAACTGCCGCAAGACGCGCTGGCCTTGGTGTTCTTGCGCACTTCTTCCAGCGTGAACAGGCCCTTGTCCTTGATCGCCTTGCAGATCGTCCCTTTGGTGACGCCGTTGCAGCCGCAGACCTCGTCCGAGTCGGCCATCGCGGCTGCCTTGTTGTGGCCCTGGTGGCCGACGTCGCCGATGTTCGATTCGCCGAACATCAGCTTGTCGCGGATGTCCGCCACCTTGCGGCCCTCGCGCAGCAGTTTGAAGTACCAGGCGCCGTCCACCGTGTCGCCGTACAGGCAGGCACCGACCAATTGGTCGTCCTTGATCACCAACTTTTTGTAGACGCCGGCAAACGGGTCGCTCATGACGATTTCTTCAAAACCCCCATCCGCAGGATGGTCCGGTGACGCGCCGGTGAAGTTGCCGCAAGAGAACAGGTCGATGCCGGTGACCTTCAACTTGGTGGACACCGAGCTGCCGGTGTAGCGGCCGATGCCGAAATGCGCCAGATGCGTCGCGCAGACCTTGCCTTGCTCGAACAGCGGGGCCACCAGGCCGTAGGCAATGCCGCGGTGGGCCGCGCATTCGCCGACCGAGTAGATGCGCGGGTCGGTGATGGTCTGCAGCGTGTCGTTGACGACGATGCCGCGGTTGCAATGGATGCCGGCCGCAGCGGCCAGCTCGGTGTTGGGGCGGATGCCGGCCGCCATCACGACCAGGTCGGCCGGGATCTCGCTGCCATCTTTGAATTGGACGGCCCCGACACGCCGGCCAGGCGTGTCGTTGTCATCCCCGCGGCCGTCTTTACGAGCGATCAGCGCCTGCGTTTGCGCGCCCAGCATGAACTTCAAGCCGCGGGCTTGCAGCGATTTGCGCAGCAATTCGCCGGCCACATCGTCGAGCTGGCGCTCCATCAGCCAGTCGCCCAGATGCACCACCGTCACTTGCATGCCGCGCAGCATCAGGCCGTTGGCAGCTTCCAGCCCCAGCAGGCCGCCGCCGATGACGACGGCATGCTGGTACTTGGTGGCGGCGTCGATCATCTCGTGGGTGTCGGCGATGTCGCGGTAGGCGATCACCCCGGCCAAGTCTTTGCCCGGCACCGGCAAGATGAAGGGCAGCGAGCCGGTGGCGATCAGCAGGCGGTCGTAGTCGGCCGTTGTTTCAACACCATTGCCGTCAGCGGCGATGACCTTGCGGCGGACCCGGTCGATCTGCGTGACCTTATGGCTCAGGTGCAGGGTGATGTGGTTGTCGGCATACCAGTCGAGCGGGTTGAGGATGATCTCCTCGATCGTCTGCTCGCCGGCCAGCACGGGGCTGAGCAGGATGCGGTTGTAATTCGGGTGCGGTTCGGCCCCGAACACCGTGATGTCATACAGGTCGGGCGTCATTTTCAACAGCTCCTCCAGCGTCCGCACGCCGGCCATGCCGTTACCCACCATCACCAATTTCATCTTTTTCATACAGACCTCGTCTTAGCCGTGACTATTGAATTGCAAGTGCCGTGCCCGCCGCAGCGGGCGGAGCGCACCAAGTTGGGGTTGGTTTCGGCCCACATGCGGGCGTTGGCCGGGGAGTTGGATCTGGTCAACTCGGTGAACGCACTCAACTCGCTGAACTCACTCAACCCGCTTGACCACTCGTTGACAGAGCTAATCGCGAATACGCTCGGGCGGTCTGTCACACAAGAAGGAAGATGGTCGGTGACAGAGCTACTCGC
>JBIIVZ010000511.1:0-2674 GCA_044339175.1 Roseateles sp. | reverse complement strand
TGCCGACCGGTTTGCAAGTGGGCTTGGGCGTGCGCCCGGTGGCCACCTCGCGCATCTACAGCCAGGGCAATTTGCAGCAAACCACCAACAACCTTGATATGGCGATCAAGGGCAATGGGTTTTTCCAGATTCAACAGCCCGACGGCACCACCGCCTACACCCGCGACGGCAGCTTCCAGCTCGACGCGGCAGGCCAGATCGTCACCAACAACGGCTACACGGTGCTGCCCGGCATCACCGTGCCGACCAATGCACAGAGCCTGACCATTGGCAGTGACGGCACGGTCAGCATCACCGTGCCCGGCACGCCGACGCCGCAGACGCTGGGGCAGATTCAATTGGCCAACTTTGTCAATCCGGCCGGCCTGGACCCGAAGGGCCAGAACCTGTTCACCGAAACCGCTTCCTCCGGCACGCCCAACGCTGGCGCACCGAACGTGAACGGCATGGGGGCACTGCAGCAAGGCTTTGTGGAAACCTCGAATGTCAATGTGGTGGAAGAACTGGTGGCCATGATCCAGACCCAGCGCGCTTACGAGTTGAACTCGAAAGCGGTGCAGACCTCGGATCAGATGCTGCAAAAACTCGCCCAGATTTAAGCTTTCAATAAACAAAACTTTTTACACCCCGAAAAGCTGGCCGGGCTGCGGCCATTGGGTGCGTCCTTCCGCTCATGCCAGGCACAAACAGTCCACAGGACTGTTTGTGCCTGGGTTCTCTCCATCCGCTGCGCTCCTCCTTAACTTCGCTGCACGACACACCCAATGGCCTTGCTGAACAAGCACCGGCTCCTGCCTAGATGAGCAAACACACAGCCGAAGGATCAGCGCGGCGGGGCGTTTTGCGAAGGTCAAGAAGGGAGACCGTGACCTTAGGTCACGTCGGAATGACACGTAGCAAAACGTTCCGCCGCGCTGATCCCGCGAGCACACCATTTCTCCGCGAACGCCGGGTGCCGCCAGAAACCTGAAAAGCACTCACTCGCTGAGCTCAACCATGAGACTTGCCATGATCCACCCGACCCGCATCGTCATTCTGAGCTTTGCCCTCGCTGTCCTGAGCGGCTGCAGCACGCTGTACCGCGAGCCGCAAGTCGAATTGCAGCACACGCCGGTGGTGCAATTGCCGCCGCTGTCGATGAACGCACCGACCAACGGCTCGATTTACCAGGCGGCCAGTTATCGGCCCTTGTTCGAAGATCACCGCGCCCGGCTGGTCGGCGACACGCTGACGATACAGATCGTCGAAAAGGTCAGCGCCAGCCAAAGCTCGACCAGCGCCTTGAACAAGAGCGGCAGCATCGCCGGCAACATCACCGCCGTTCCGCTGATCAGCCCGGCCGCCTTTGCTCGCGCCCAGGCCGCCGGCAGCTCGGCCACCACCTCGGCGGGCAAGGGCACGAACGAGAACACCAACGACTTTTCGGGCAGCATCACGGCCGTCGTGACCGCCGTGTTGCCGAACGGGCATTTCATGATCACCGGCGAAAAGCAGATCGGCGTCAACCACAACGTCGACGTGCTGCGCTTCTCCGGCCAAGTCGACCCGCGCATGATCGTGCAGGGCAATGTCGTGCCTTCAGCGGCGGTGGCGAACGTGCGGATCGAGCAGAAGGGCCGGGGTGCGGCGTCCGATGCGCACGGAATAGGCTGGTTGTCCCGGTTCTTTTTAAACCTTTCACCGACTTAAGTTTGCGCAAAATCGGTCGTAGAAGTCCCACTTCACGACCATCATGCAAACCTCCTCTGACAAACTCATTCGCGCCCTGCTCGGCCTGACCCTCGCCCTGGCCAGCGCCGCGCTGTGGTGGCCAGTGGCGGCGCAAGCCGCCCGCATCAAAGAAGTGGCCGCCGTGCAAGGCGTACGCAGCAACGCGTTGACCGGCTACGGGCTGGTCGTGGGGCTGGATGGCACCGGTGACCAGACCACGCAAACGCCCTACACAGGCCAGAGCCTGACGGCGATGCTGCAGCAGTTCGGCGTGATCCTGCCGCCCGGCGTGACGATGCAGCCGCGCAATATTGCTGCCGTCATGGTGACCGCGCAACTGCCGCCGTTCTCGCAACCGGGTCAGCAGCTCGACATCAACGTCTCCTCGGTCGGCAATTCAAAGAGCCTGCGCGGCGGCACCTTGATCGCCACGCCCTTGCGCGGTGCGGACGGCCAGGTCTATGCGATGGCGCAGGGCAATTTGATCGTTGCCGGTGCCGGTGCCGCGGCCGCCGGCTCCAAAGTGCAGATCAACCACCTCAGCGCGGGCCGCATTCCGGCCGGTGCGCTGGTCGAGCGCAGCGTGCCGACGCCGTTACAGACCAGTGAATTCATCCAGCTCGACCTGAACGCCGCCGACTACAACACGGCTCGTGCGGTGGCCCGCGCCATCAACAAGGCCAAGGGTGCCGGCCTGGCACAAGCGGTGGACGGCCGCGTCGTGCGGGTGAAAGTGCCGACCAACCCGGATGAGCGCGTCAACTTTCTGGCCGACATGGAAAACCTGACGCTGGAATTGGCCGAGCCGGCCGCCCGCATCGTCATCAACGCCCGCACCGGCTCCATCGTGATGAACCAGGCGGTGACGCTGGCGGCCTGCGCGGTGGCGCACGGCAATTTGTCGGTGACGATCAGCTCGACCTCGACGGTCAGCCAGCCGAATGCCTTTTCGGGTGGCCAGACC
>JBIIVZ010000510.1:0-2678 GCA_044339175.1 Roseateles sp. | reverse complement strand
CTGCCGGTCTGGGCATTGCTGATGCTCGACAGTAGCAAGGTGCCGCTGCCCGCCTTGCTCAAGCCGCCCGCCCCGTTCAGCGTGCTGGCGATGGTGGCGGCACGGCCGGTGCTGTCGGTCACCGTCAAGGTGGCACCGCTGCCCAGGGTGATCGTGCTGCCGGTCAGCGTGATGCCGCTGTTGACCGCATCGGCGTTCAGCGTCAGGTTTTCGTTGATGGCCAGGTTGCCGGCCAGCGTGGTGCCGCTGCTGGCAAAAGCGCTGCTCAGCACCAGGGTCTGGCTGCCTGTCACATCGGCCGCCGCAATCGCCACCGCCTCGCTGAAGCTGACGCCGTTGGACAGGTCGATGGTGGCCGTGTCCGTGGTGTTGGTCACATAAATTGTGTCGCTGGCCACCGTCACGTCGGCGGTGGCCGCCGTGCTGACGCCGTCGCTGAGGCTGAAGCGCACGGTCGTGTCGCCGGCGGGCGTGTCGTTGCTATAGGCAATGTTCCGCAACACCGCCTGGACCAAGGCGGTGCTTGCGACCTGATTGAAGTCGCCGTCCCCCGACGCCGTGCTGCCAAACTGGACGACCAAGCTGCCGGTCGCATAGGTATAAGACCAGCGGGCGAACCAGCCGCCGTTCGCCGTATCGTCCAATGCACCGCTGGCGTTCTGCTGCGCCGCAAAAGCCGACTCGATCGATTGGATCGGATAGTTTGTGTAGCCGTTGCCGTCTTGCAAAGTGAAACTGCCGTTGTCGACAAACTTGAACAAACCCTTGCTGGTGCCGGCAGCATCACCTCCGGTGACCCGGTTGATCGTCAGCGTGGTGCCGTTCCATTCGCCATTGCCCGAATTGAGCGCGGCAAATTCAGCGTCGGTGGCCGTGGCGGCCGTGCCGCTGTCCAAGGTCACCCAATTGCCAACACCGGCCCAGGCGACGCTGTCGCCGTGGAGGTTGCTGATGATGGGGGAGGCGTTGGCGACTGGTGGTACCCAGTTGGGATCGAGCGTGCCTCCGCTGTTCAGGTTCTCGCCACCTGTGTTGCTGCCCGCTCCGAGCGCGCCAGCGTTGTTGCCATATTTACTGGTGCCACCGCCAAAGCCACCGCCCCCATAGTTCGCGTTGTCTGTGCCCAGCAGGTCGACCGTGCTGTTCTGGTAGTTGAACGTGCCCAGATTCCAGATGCCGCCGACTGCGCTGCCGCCGCCGCCGCCGTTCTGCAACTCTGAAGAGCCAGCGCCTCCACCGCCTGCCGCCAAGTTGCCCGTGACGATGGTGTTGGCCATGTTCACAGTCGCCCCGGTGGCGATGTAGAGGCCGCCTACAGCATCACCACCGCGCCCGACGCTTGGCGCATTGCCGGAACCATAGGCACCGCCGCCGCCGCCGATGGTGCTGCCGGCCCCCGCCGTGCCGCCTGCCGCCCCGGTGCCTGCGGGGCTGCCGCCCAGTCCGCCGACGTTGCTGCCGCCTTTGCCAGCCGGACTCGCATTGGATGCGTTGCCGCCCGTGCCGCCCATGCCGCCTGAGCCGACCGAGCCCGAATAATTGCTGCTGTACGAGCCGCCGTGACCGCCGCCCTTTCCACTGAAGCCCCCACCGCCACCGCCGCCGTAGCCATAGCCGCTGCCGCCGCCATTGCCACCGCCGCCTGAAGCAACGCTGTTGGTGATAGCCGAGTGATTGATGGTGACCGTGCCGCCGGTGACCGAGATCGCGCCGCCCAGGCCGCCGAAGCCCGCCACGCTGTTGTAGTCGCCGCCGTTGCCCGACACCAAGCCTTGCGTCATGGTCAAACCGTCCAGGCTGACCGTGCCGGTGGTGATACTGAAGACTCGGCTGGTGTAATTCGCATCAATCGTCACATCCGGCGTGCCGTCGTTGTTCAGGTCGCCGTCGATGATCAGGTTCTTGGCGATGCTCAGCTCCCCCGTGCTCAGCGTGATCTTGCCGGCACCCGTCATCGCCGCGTTGAAGGTGATGGTGTCGTTGGCCGCAGCGCTGCCGATGGCCGCGCGCAGGCTGCCTGCTCCAGCGTCAGCGTTGCTCGTCACGGTGATCGTGGCCAGGCTGTGGTCGTAGGCGGCCATGGCCGTTGGGTTGAAGGCAGCGGCTGCCTCGATGCTGCCGGTCGCGATTTCAAGCGTCCAATTGCCATCCTGCGCGGCCGCGCCGGTGCGATCGGACGAGGCGGCGATGTCGGCCCCGGTCAGCTGCGCCAAGGTGGCAACAAAGGCGGCACCCGCTTCACCTGCGCCGGTGTCGCAGGCATAGATCAGGATGTCGCCGCCGGGCGTCAAGGCGTCGCCGATGCTTTTCAGCGTGGCGGCTTTGGTGGCCAGATTGGCTTGGCTCAGGTACTCGGTCCCCAGCCACAGATCACCCTCCCAGCCGTGGCTAACGATGTGCACCGCGTCCACACCCTGGTGGCCGGCCAAGTAGTCGGCCATTTGCTGCAAGCCGCCTTGCTGGGCGTCCAGAACGACCACGGTGGCGTTGGGCGCCACGCCGGCGGCCAGCGTCTGCCAATCGGCCACATTGCTTTCGATAAAGACGATTTCGTTGCGCAGGGCAGGGTTGGCTCCGGCTCCGGCTGCGCTCAGCGCCGCGTCGCTGCGTTGCGGCTCAGCGCTGCGTACCACCTCCGCTGCTGCTGCTGCTGCTGCTGCTGCTGCTGGCGGCACTGC
>JBIIVZ010000509.1:0-2684 GCA_044339175.1 Roseateles sp. | reverse complement strand
GGAAAAAGCAACGCCGCAAAAAGGCGTCGGGCAGTTCTTTTTCGTTGTTGGAGGTAATGAAGACCAGCGGCCGGTGCTTGGCCTTGATCAGCTGCCGGGTCTCGTAGACATAGAACTCCATGCGGTCGATTTCGCGCAGCAAGTCGTTCGGAAATTCGATGTCCGCTTTGTCGATTTCGTCAATCAGCAAGGCCACTGGGGTATCGGACTCAAAGGCCTGCCAGAGCACGCCCTTGACGATGTAGTTCTCGATGTTGCGGACCTTCTCGGTGCCTTCGATGCCGGCCAACTGGCTGTCGCGCAGCCGGCTCACCGCGTCGTACTCGTACAGGCCTTGCTGGGCCTTGGTAGTGGACTTGATATGCCATTGCAGCAAGGGCAGGCCCAGCGACTGGGCCACTTCCTCGGCCAACATGGTCTTGCCGGTGCCTGGTTCTCCCTTCACCAGCAGTGGCCGCTGCAGCGTGGCGGCAGCGTTGACTGCCAACATCAAATCGGGGGTGGCGACGTACTGTTCCGAGCCTGCAAATTTCATGTTTTAGATCAAGTGCTGCAAAGTGATGAATGAGTATACGGAAGGACTGCTGGAGCGCCCTGAAGCCGCCTCTATAATGCGCGCTGGCTTCAGATCACGATTCCCGGGACCATGAAAAAACTGCTGCAGATTTCGCTCGCCTTGACCGCCTTGTTCGGTATCAACGCCACCGCCCAAGCTCAAACCCAAGCTCCAGCGCAAGTTGGCGTCCAGGCCAAGGTTGCCGCATGCATTGGTTGCCACGGCATCATTGGCTACCGAGCCAGCTTCCCCGAGGTGCACAGCGTGCCGATGATTGCTGGCCAAAATGCCAAGTACATCGCCGCCGCACTGACCGCCTATGCCAAGGGCGAACGCAAGCATCCGACCATGCGCGGCATTGCCCAAGTCCTCAGCGAGCAAGACATCGCTGACATTTCGGCCTATTACTCGCAGCAGGCCAAAGTGGCTCCGGTGCCTGAAACAGCCATGGTGGCGTCGGCCCAAGTGAGTGAGCTGCTGGCC
Source organism: Roseateles sp. (assembly GCA_044339175.1). Lineage (GTDB taxonomy): Bacteria > Pseudomonadota > Gammaproteobacteria > Burkholderiales > Burkholderiaceae_C > Paucibacter_A. Next base: position 1,645 of record JBIIVZ010000509.1, on the reverse strand, counting down.
AAGGGAGCTTGCGCTTCTTGTCACGGTGCCAACTTCAGCAAGCCGATCGACGGGTCCTACCCCAAGTTGGCGGGTCAGCATGCTGACTACCTGAACGTGGCGCTGAAGTCCTACCAAATTGAAGGCAACCCGAATGTGGGTCGTGGTAACGCCATCATGGCCGGCCAGGTCAAGCAATTCAGCCATGCCGAATTGAAGGCGATTGCCAATTACCTGGCTTCTTTGCCCAGCGAATTGCGCACGGTGCCGCAAAGCAAGTTCCGCTGAACTGTGCTTCGGCCGTGAAAAGCCGCCTAAATGGCGGCTTTTTTGTACCCGATCCTCATGTTCCTGTGCTGGCGGTGGCGTCATACTGAGTCGCTAGCAGTCCAAAACGTTCGCCGCGCGCATCAACGCAGGTCACAGAATAGATTCGAGCCGTCGAAGCATGGTCAAAAATATTCCCACCCAGCAGCTCAGACTGGGCATGTATCTTCAGTCGATGGAGGGCTCTTGGCTGTCGCATCCGTTCTGGAAGACCAAATTTGTACTGGACGATGCGGCCGACCTGAAGGCGTTGCTGGACAGTAGCGTCCCGTCGGTCTGGATCAACGTCAACAAGGGTTGTGACGTGGCCGATCATCAGCCGGAGCCTGCTGCGAGCGAGCCGGTAACCGGCCCCGCGCTGGGCGCTGAGTTGCGGCCGCTGCCAGCCAGCCAACCGGTGCCTGTGCAAGCAGCAACGTCGCCCTGCAGCCTGGGCGCTGAATTGCTGCGTGCCACCGCCTTGGTGGCCAGCTCCCGGCTCGCGGTCACGGCCCTGTTTGGCGAGGCGCGCTTGGGCAAGGCCATCAGCGCCGATGATTGTTTGCCACTGGTGAACGACATCGCTGCGTCGGTGTCGCGCAATCCTTCGGCCTTGATCAGCCTGGCCCGGCTCAAGACCAAGGACGATTACACCTATATGCATTCGGTGGCGGTGTGCGGTTTGATGGTGTCACTGGCTCGCCAAATGGGCTTGGGCGAGGCGGATGTACGCGAGGCAGGTCTGGCGGGTTTGCTCCACGATGTGGGCAAGATGATGATCCCGACGCTGGTGTTGAACAAACCGGGTGCCTTGACTGATGCCGAGTTCGCGCTGATGCGCTCGCACCCCGAGCGTGGCCACCAGATGCTGCAGAACGGCGCGGGCGTGCCCGCCGCCGCGCTGGATGTGTGTCTGCATCACCACGAAAAAATCGATGGCAGCGGCTATCCGAAGAAGCTCAAGGGCGACGACATCAGCCTGCTGGCCAAGATGGGGGCGGTCTGCGATGTGTATGACGCCATCACCTCGACCCGGCCGTACAAGAACGCCTGGGACCCGGCCGGTTCGATCCAGCGCATGTCGCAGTGGAGCGGGCACTTTGATCCGCAGGTGTTCAAGGCCTTTGTCCGGTGCATCGGCATTTATCCGGTGGGCAGCTTGGTCAAGCTGGAATCGGGCCGCTTGGCGGTGGTGGTGGACATGAACCCGGCGCAGTTGGCAGTACCGGTGGTGCGGGTTTTCTATTCCACCAAGTCGAAGTTGCCGATCCCGGTGCAAACACTCGATTTGGCCAGCCCGGCGGCGCAAGACCGTATCGTCGGGCGCGAGTCGCCGCATGACTGGGGCTTTACCCATCTG
>JBIIVZ010000507.1:0-2687 GCA_044339175.1 Roseateles sp. | reverse complement strand
CCCCGTCAGGCCCAGCAAGGCCTGGCCGGTGCGGCCGAACTGCGCCTGGGCGGTGCGGCGGCCGAGCGCAATGCCGCGCTGGTGTTGGACGGTGGCAGTGGCGACCGCAACGCGGGCATCGCCTGGCATGCCGACGTGGCCGCAAGACGCGCATCCGATTTGGCAACGCCGCAGTTCACCACGCCAGACGGCCGCCATGACCATGTGCGCAATTCGGCCTCGGACAGCCAGGGTGCGGCGCTCGGCGCTTCGCTGCTGTTCACTGGCGGCTATGCCGGGGTGTCGGTGGATGACTATCGCAACAACTACGGCGTGACGGTGGAACCCGATGTGACGGTGCGCATGCAGCGTCAGCGACTGGCGACGGCCGGTGAATGGCGAGACGAGACGACGCCGCTGCGCCGGCTGACCTGGCAGCTCAGCCGCAGCCGTTACGAGCACCAGGAAGTGGAGGGCAGCGGTGCCATCGGGACCACCTTCAAGAGCCGCGGCACCGACTTGCGGGTTGAGGCCGAGCATGCGTCCGTCGGCCCGGTACACGGTGTGGTCGGCCTGCAATGGGAGAACAGCGAATTTTCAGCCCTCGGTGCGGAGGCGCTGGTGCCGGGTTCCCAGACCCGCAGCAGCGCACTGTTTGTGCTTGAGCAATATGTGAACGGGCCGCTCAGTGTGTCGGCCGGTGCCCGAGCGGAGTCGGCGCGGGTGGCCTCGGACGGCGACGCCGGCGCGGCTGAACCGCGCTTCGGTGCGGCCAGTACGCGCAATTTCAGCCCCCGCAGCTATTCGCTCAGCGGCGCTTACAAACTCGCACCGCTGTGGAGCCTGACGGCCAATCTGACCCGCTCCGAGCGGGCACCGATGTTCTATGAGTTGCTGGCCAACGGCGTTCATGTGGCCAGTGGAGCGTATGAGCGCGGTGACGCTGACTTGGGCCTGGAGCGCGCCCACGGTGTCGATCTGGGCCTGAAGTGGCAGGACGCCGACAGCCTGCTGCGCTTGAACGTTTATCAAACACGGTTCTCCAGCTACATCGCGCTGGATGCGACCGGGGTGGCTATCGATAACGGTGGTGAAACGTTCCCGGAATACGCCTTCAAGGCCGTCCCCGCCGTGCTGCGCGGCTTCGAGCTGGAAGGGCGTTGGACCTTGCCCGCAGCCACGTTGCCCGGTGCCAAGTTGGCGCTGACCGGCCAACTCGACGCAGTGCGGGGTGACAACCGGGCGACCGGCGAGGCCTTGCCCCGGCTGGCACCGCTGCGCGCCAGCTTCGGCTTGGATGCGGCGCAGGGCGCTTGGTCCGGCCGGCTTGAATTGCGTTTGGCGGCGCGGCAGGACCGTGTGCCGGCGTTGGATACGCCGACGGCCGGTTACGGCTTGGTCAAGCTCAGCTTGTCCCGGCAATTCCGCATCGGCGCGGCGGATGCGCTGTGGTATTTGAAGCTGGACAACCTGGGCAACAAGTTGGCCTACAGCGCCAGCTCCGTCGCCACGATCCGGGATTTGAGCCCGTTGGCTGGCCGCTCGGTGCACAGCGGCGTGCAGATCCGGTTCTAAAACCTGGGCTCGATCAGCGGCGGACTTTCTGGCCGCCGCTGATCACCCGGTGCCGTCAGGGTGCCAGCCGCTCTTTCAGCCATTGCCCGTCTTCCAAGCGGTAGCTGATCCGGTCGTGCAACCTGGATTTGCGGCCCTGCCAGAACTCCCAACGCTCCGGGCGCAACAAAAAGCCACCCCAATGCGGCGGGCGTGGCGGGTGCAGGCCGTATTGGGCGGCGGCTTTGGCCGCATTGCCCACCAGCACGGCGCGCGAGCTGATCACCTGGCTTTGTGGTGAAGCCCAGGCACCGAGGCGTGAGTCGAGTGGGCGCGATTGGAAATAAGTGTCGGATTCGGCTTCCGGTACGCGCTCGACCGAGCCTTCGATGCGCACCACCCGCTCCAGTTCCACCCAGTGAAACTGCAGGGCGGCAAAGCGATTGGCGCTCAGCTCGCGGCCCTTGCGGCTGTCGTAATTGGTGTACCAGACGAGGCCGCGGGCATCGCAGTCCTTGATCAGCACGATGCGGGTCGAGGGCTTGCCGTCAGCACCCACACTGGCCAGCGTCATCGCATTGGGTTCGGGCACCTGGCTGGCCAGGGCCTGCTCTAACCAGGTCTTGAACTGCAGCAGCGGCTCATTGGCCGCCAGGCCTTCGTCCAACTCGTCTTGTTCATAGCTTTTACGGAGATCGGCAAGTTTGCTCATGTCTTGAGTATGCCGTGCAGCGTGCGGGCCTGAGCCGGCACTGGCAATTTCTAGGTAGTGGCCCCACTTCCGCTGGGCCGGTGTGCGCGGCATGCTGAAGTGCAGAGGCGTATGAGCAAAAGTCAACAGGGAGGAGCGCAGATGAACAAGAGCAAAGCCGCAATCGTCGTGCTCGCAGCAGGGCGAGGCATGCGGTTTCACGGCGACGGCCACAAATTGGAGCAGCGCCTGACTTTGCATGCAACAAATGCCTCGACCACCGTGCTGGCCCGCACGCTGGGCCACGCGGTCGAAACCGGCCTGCGGGTGGTGGTAGTGACGAGCCTGGCGTTGGCACCGTTGGTGCGTCAGGTCATGGCCGAACGCGATGTGGTGGTGTTGCCTGAACAGGACAGTCAAGGGCGGCCTAGCGCCGTGGGCATGGGGCACTCCATCGCGGCCG
>JBIIVZ010000506.1:0-2688 GCA_044339175.1 Roseateles sp. | reverse complement strand
GCTGGCGCAGCGGGTGTCATTGATCGATGAGGGCAGCGGTCATGGCGGCAATCAGCGCCGGTTGCGCATGGCGGCCCTGGCCATCGTGGCCTCGCACAAGGTCAACGGCGTGGCGGCGCTGCATTCCGAGCTGATGGTGCAAACCATTTTTGCCGACTACGCGATGATCTTCCCCGGGCGTTTTCACAACGTCACCAACGGCGTGACGCCGCGCCGCTGGCTGCAGCAGGCGAATCCGCCACTGTCGGCGTTGATCGACGAGCACATCGGCTCGGCTTGGCGTCGGCAATTGAGTGAGCTGAGTCGGCTCAAACCGTTGGCGGCCGAGGTCGGCTTGGGTCAGCAGTTGCTGGCGGTCAAGCGGGCCAACAAGCAGCGGCTGGCGGCGCTGATCCGGCGCGAGTTGGGGCTGGAGGTCAACCCGGCAGCGCTCTTCGATGTGCAGATCAAGCGCATCCACGAATACAAGCGCCAACTGCTCAACCTCCTGCATGTGGTGGCGCGTTACCAGGCGATCATCGAGCGGCCGGACGCCGATTGGACGCCGCGCGTCGTGGTGATGGCCGGCAAGGCGGCATCGGCTTACGTCAGCGCCAAGTCCATCATCGCGTTGGCTCACGATGTGGCGCGGGTGGTGAACAGCGACCCGCGCGTCGGCGATCGCTTGAAGCTGGTCTTTTTGCCCAATTACAGTGTCAGCCTGGCCGAGGTGATCATCCCGGCGGCCGATTTGTCCGAGCAGATTTCAACTGCCGGCACCGAGGCTTCGGGCACCGGCAACATGAAATTTGCCCTCAACGGCGCGCTGACGATTGGCACCTGGGACGGTGCCAATATCGAGATGGCCGAAGCGTTTGGCGTGGAAAACATGTTCACCTTCGGACTCCAGACTGCTGAAGTGGCGCAGCTCAAGGCCGCGGGCTACCAGCCGCGCCGCTACATCGAAGGCAACCCGCAGCTCCAGCGCGTGATCGACGCGATTGCCGGCGGTGAGTTTTCCACTGGTGATACGCAGCGCTACCGCGGCTTGATCGAGCAGCTCTGCGGTGCCGACGTCTACTTGCTGATGGCCGACTTTGCCGACTACCTGGCCGCCCAGGCCCGTGTCGATCAGCTCTTCAAGCAGCCGACCGCCTGGGCCGAGCGCGTGTTGTTGAATATCGCCGGCATGGGTGAGTTTTCATCCGACCGGACGATCGCCCACTACGTGGAGCGGGTCTGGGCGGCATGACCTCCAGCGCTGACAGCGGCGCGGATGCTGCGGTGGGGCCGCTGAGCGACGCCGAGCTGGCGCTGCTGGTCGCCGGCCAGCATCCGCGCGCCTACCTGGCGTTGGGCGCGCATCCGCACAGCCCCAGCGGTGTGCGTTTTGCCGTCTGGGCACCGCACGCGAGCCGAGTCAGCGTGGTCGGCAGCTTCAACGGCTGGGACGGCGCTCAGCACGCGCTGTGCATGCGGCAACTGGACGGCAGGGCAACGGGCATTTGGGAGTTGTTCGTGCCGCAAGCGGCCGTCGGCGATCTCTACAAGTTCGCCATCACCGCAGCCCACGGCGAGCTGCTGCCCTTGAAGGCCGACCCCTTCGCCCGTGCTGCACAGTTGCGGCCGGAAACCGCCAGCATCGTGGCTGCGCTGCCGCCACGCTGCCGCTTGCCCGCAGGGCGTGCCGCCGCCAACCAGCGGCAGGCACCGATCAGCATTTACGAGGTTCACGCGGCCTCCTGGCGCGGCGGCGGGGCGGGCCAGTTTCCAACGTGGGACGAGTTGGCCGAGCAGTTGCCCGCCTATGTGGCCGATCTGGGCTTCACCCATCTGCAGTTGATGCCGATCAGCGAATACCCGTTCGACGGTTCCTGGGGTTATCAGACCTTGGGGCTGTATGCGCCGACGGCCCGCTTCGGCGCGCCCGAGGGTTTTGCCCGGCTGCTGGCCGCCTGCCACCGGCTGGGTCTGGGCTTGCTGCTGGACTGGGTGCCGGCGCATTTCCCGGCCGACGCCCACGGCCTGGCGCAGTTCGACGGCACGCCACTGTATGAATACGCCGACCCTCGTGAGGGCTTTCACCGCGACTGGAATACGCTGATCTACAACTTTGGCGACCCGCAGGTCAGCCAGTTCCTGGCCGGCAATGCCCTCTATTGGCTGGAGCGTTGGGGGGTGGACGGGCTGCGCGTCGATGCGGTGGCGTCGATGCTGTACCGCGACTATTCGCGCCCTGCCGGGGAATGGCTGGCCAACGTCCACGGTGGGCGCGAGAACCTGGAGGCGATCGCCTTGCTGCGCCGGACCAACGAAGCGGTGGCTGGCCAAGCACCGGGCAGCATGATGGTGGCTGAGGAGTCGACCACCTTCCCCGGCGTCTCGGCCCCGACCTCGGCCGGTGGCCTGGGCTTTCACTACAAGTGGAATATGGGTTGGATGAACGACACGCTGCGCTATATGCAGGAAGACCCCATCCACCGTCGCTGGCACCACGACAAGATGACCTTCGCCCTGGTCTATGCCTTCAGCGAGAACTTTGTACTGCCGATTTCGCACGACGAAGTGGTCCACGGCAAGGGCTCGATGCTGGGCAAGATGCCGGGAGATGCCTGGCAGCAATTCGCCAATTTGCGCGCCTATTACGGTTTCATGTGGGGTCACCCGGGCAAGAAGCTGTTGTTCATGGGACAGGAGTTCGCGCAGCCC
>JBIIVZ010000505.1:0-2696 GCA_044339175.1 Roseateles sp. | reverse complement strand
TGGTCATCCACAGCAGCGGCGCGCGCTACTCCTACGGGCAGCTCGCCCCTGCCGCCGCCTTGCTCACCCCGCCGGCCAGCGCGCCGCTCGTGCCCGATGCGCAACTGCGTTGGATCGGCCAAGCGATGGAGCGGCAAGACATCCCGAGCAAGGTTGACGGCAGCGCCTGCTATGGGCTGGATGTGCGCCTGCCCGGCCAGGTTTTCGCCGTCATCAAGCATTGCCCAACTTTTGGCGGCAAGCTGGCGGCCACACCGGCCAAACCTGGGGGCGCGATTGCGGTGGTGCCGCTGGCAGTGGCCGCTGGCACCGCGCGGGGCGCTGATGCAGTTGGCAACATCAACGCCGTCGCGGTTGTGGCGGTCACGAGTTGGGATGCGATGCGTTTGGCCCGCAGCTTGAGCCTCAAATGGACCCTGCCCAGCAACTCCGCTGCACTCAACAGCGCGCAAATTCTGACCAATGCCAAAGCCCTGCTGAACAGCGCGCCGGCCTTTGTTGCTGGCGCGGCCAACCCGCCGGGCACCGCTTACACGGTCGAGGTCAGTACGGCCAACCCCGAGGCGGCCCTGGCCCGCACCGACGTCAAGCGCTTGGCCGCCACCTACACCCTGCCTTACGTTGCCCATGCCTGCATGGAGGTACTGAACTGCACGGTGGACTACATCGCCGGACAGCGCTGCCACGTCTATGCCCCCACCCAGTCCGCCCGCAACGCCCTCGCTGTCACGATGCAACTGACCGGCCTGCCCGAGAGTGCGGTGCATATCCACACGACGATGCTCGGCGGAGGCCTTGGGCGCAAGGCTGAGGTGGACTTCATCGCGCAGGCAGTGCAGCTCGGCATGGCACTGGGGCGGCCGGTGCAACTGGTCTACCCCCGCGAGGAAGACTTCACCCACGACCAATACCGCCCGATGGCCGCCGTGCAGGTGCGCGCCGCACTCGACCCCGGCAATGCGGTGGCGAGCTGGATCTACCGCAACGTCTCGCCGTCGATCCTCGGCCAACGCGGCAGCGTGCTCGGGGCCAAGGGCGACAGCCAGGGTTATGAAGCCTCCCAAGGGTTGCCCTACGCCTTTGGCGCGCGGCGGGTGGAGTGGGTCAGCCACCCGTCGCCGATCCCGGTAGGCTTCTGGCGTTCGGTGGGGGCATCGATCAACACCTTCGCGGTCGAGTCGGCCATCAACGAGTTGGCACAGTTGGCCGGGCAGGACCCGATGCAGTTCCGCCGCGCCCGCCTGACCGACCCACGCTGGATCGCCGTGCTGGACGCGGTGGCCGGTGCCAGTGGCTGGAGCAGCCCGGCGAAAGCGGGTACCGCGCGCGGCGTGGCCATCGGCAGCGCCTTCAACACCACCGTGGCGATGGTCGTCGAGATCACCGGCACCAGCCTCGCCAACTTCAAGCTGAGCCGCGTCTGGCTGGCCTGTGACTGCTACCTCACCGTCAACCCGCGCAACGTCGAAGCCCAACTGATCAGCGGCGTCGTGCACGCCATCAACGCCACGCTCTACGGCCAGCAAACTTTTGTCAACGGTGCGGCGCAGCGCAAGAACTTCAACACCAATCCGATGATCCGGCTGCAGCAGATGCCTACCGTCGCGGTCACTTTGATCCCGCGCCCGGCCGTACTGGACCGCAGCCAACCGATCGGCGGCGTGGGCGAGCTGGGGGTGCCCACCTTCGCCCCTGCGCTGGCCGGCGCGCTACTCAAACTCACCGGTCAGGCGGTGAGGAGCTTGCCGTTGTTGCCGAATGCAACGATGAGCGACGGTTGAGCTGAGTCAGGTCAGGTCAGCGCGGCACAGGCGGCTCGATCAGGTCTTCGGCAAAGGCTTCGCTGCGGTAGAAGCCGATCACGCTGTCCGGGCCCTGGGTCGCACGGTGGGTGCCGGCCAAATGCGCTGGGCAATAGGCGAAGCTGTCGGCGGTCACGCGCCTGGCGTTGCGCCTGGCGCTTTGCAAACTGCTTCTGTGCAGCGCGCGGTTCAGCAGGCGTTTCAAGGTGGCAGCAAGGTCGTGGCGGGTCGGCATGGCGGATCCTGATCGCGTAGAAGGCAACCCGGCCACTGTGGCGCAGCGATGTAACAGGTGCGTGACAAGTGGCGTCACGCCAACGCTTAGATTGTGTCCGTTGGTAACCCGCTGGTCGGAGATCGCCAACACCTCACGGCGTGTGCAACGGCCGATCAACCACCACCACGCCATCCGCGTCGGCATACAACCAATCGAGTGGCCGCAACCACACGCCCTGGATCAGCACGGCCACATCGGCCTGACCTTGCCCCTTGCGGTCGGTGGGCAGCGGCACATGACCGAGCGCCAGAATGCCGGTCTGCGCTTGCGCCAGTTCCGCCAAGTCGCGCACACAGCCATTGATCAGCAGCCCGGCCCAGCCGTTGCGCACCGCCGCCAGCGCCAGGTTGCCGCCCAGCAGCGCCCGCTGCAAGGAGGCTGCGCCGTCCACCACCAGCACCCGGCCCTCGCCGGCACTTTCCACCGCGGCTTTGACGAGGCTGTTGTCTTCAAAACATTTGACCGTGCTGACCGGCCCGGCAAAGCGGCTGAACGCCCCGTAACTGCGAAACAGGCCGGGCAAGACGCGAAAGCGGCCCGAGTCGTCGCTTTTGTGGGTGTCGCATAAATCGCAGGTGGAAAAGTCCATGGAATTCAGCTTTCAAATGTCACTGGTC
>JBIIVZ010000504.1:0-2700 GCA_044339175.1 Roseateles sp. | reverse complement strand
TCTGACAGCTCATCACTAGGCCGAAGCTCTGTGTAGCGCACATCCGATCCTCGAACCGAGAACCCATCTTGAGCTGGCGAATACATTGGACTGTGCGACAGTGTCTGGCGATGTTGCGACGGGTCGAAAACTTGGGGTTGCGAGTCGGCTCGAACGACAGGTTAGCCATCGTTACTCGTAATGCGTCCACATTCGAAGTACGCGGACAATCTTCTCTTCTGGAAATACTTCATAAACGATTCGGTGCTGGATGTTGATTCGCCGGGAATACGCTCCTGCCAAATCACCGACCAGCTTTTCACACGGTGGCGGAGTCTGATATGGATCGGTCTCTAGAAGCCTCAACAACTCCACGGCCTTTGACTTCAAGCCACTGGCAGCAAGCTTCTTCGCATCCTTTTGCGCGTGTTTGGCAAACACAAGCTGCCAACTCACCAGTCCAGCTCCTTCGCACTTACATCGAGTGACTCGGCCATGCCAGCCTTGATGGACTCACGCATGCCAGGGACAGAAAGCAAAAACAAGGTCTCCTGAATCGCTTTCCAATCACTCTCAGATACGAGCACAGCGCCTTGGCGTTTGCCGGAAATATGAATGGGCTCGTGAGATTCGGCTGTCTGATCGATCAAACGGTACAAATTTGCCCGTGCTTCGCTTGCAGTAAATATGTGCATCGTGTGCTCCTTGCGATGCAAGCGTACGTCAGTACGTACGCAAAGTCAAGCCATTCGCGGCAAACGGAAAAGTGCATTTCGATGGCTAACGAGGCTGTCCAAAAACCCTCAATCTACAGCCACACCCACGACGAAGCGCATACGAATGTCTGTGAACTTGGGTTCTGTGGTTTGTGGGTGAAATTTGGCGCAAATCGAGGCCTCAGCGCGTCTTGATGCCATTCTGAGGCCCGCTGTCCTAGCTATTGAAACTACGTTTGCCCTAATCCTGTTTTCGAGAGCTTTTCAATGTTGTGCACCATGCAGTACAAGCTCCACTGCGTCTTGACCTTGGCCTGGCCGCGGTAGTTCAAGCGACTCAGACGCTTGTTGTGGCGCAGGTTCGCAAACACCGGCTCCACGGTGCCCAGGCGCTGGCTGTACAGCTGCCGGCCGCGCGGCGAATCAATGGCCTGACGCATGCGTTCGCTGGGGTGACTGGGGTCCGGGGCCTTGGGCAAGAAGCGGCTGACCTGGCGGCCTCGCCTGTTTTTGCCCTCGTCCTTGGCCCGGCCTTCGCTCTTGCTCTTGCTCTTGCTCTTGAGGCATTGCCCGCGCAGCGCGCAGTCGCCACAGTCCGCGGCTTTGGCGATGTAGGTTTGGTAGGGGTGGCCGCTGGCCGAGAGGTGAATGCTGCCCGTGCTGAGCAAAACTTTGCCCGCCGGGCAGGCGGCTGTGTTGTCGTCGTTGAAGCTGAAATCCTTGGGTCGGAAGTGCTTGACCTCTTGGGGCTCGCCGCTCGCCTTCTTCTGCGAAAGTGGGTCAGGGTTGGCCTTGTATTTGTCTCGGCCCTCAAAGCGCTCGTCTCGCTTTCGCATCTGGCCGTCGGCAATCAGCGCGGGGGTATTGTTGTCATGCAGCTGCTGCACATTGACATCGCTGTGATAGCCCGCATCCGCTGTGACCAGGGTGTTGGCGTCACTCCATGGCTTGGCCAATTCAATCATGGGCACCAGCATGGTCTGCTCGGAGCCCGAGCCCACCACATCGGCGGCGATGATGATCTGATTGGCGCTGTCTACCGCCGCTTGCGCGGCATAGCCCTGAATGACGCCTTTGTTGGTGGCCATCTTGGCGCTGTCGGGGTCGGTGATGTTGGACTTAAGTTCTTGGCCCATGCTGTTCAGCCGCTTGGGGTTGCTAGCCACGAAGTCTCGCGTACGCGCCGCTTCTTGGCGCAGATCGTCGATGCGCGCTTGCCGCTTGGTCTCCAGCGGTTCTTGTGCGCCCGCCTTGTCCTGCGCCTGGTGCAACGCCAATATTTTGTCGGCGGCCTTGTCCAAGCGATCGGCTCGGTGGCTCAGTTCTTCATGCGTGCCGCTGCGCTCCTTGCTGGCGTTGCTGGGGAGCTTGACGCCGTCGATGGCAAACATCTCGCGCCCAATCAGGCCTTGGGCGTCGCAGGTCATCAAGACCTGGCTGAACAGTGGTTTGACCTGATCGCTCAAGGAGGCCACAAACTTGGCAATGTGTGCGTGGCTGGGCTGGCTGTCGCCGCTGATGGCGATGAACTGGACGTTGCGTGCGCAGGCGATGGCGATGCTGCGGCTGGAGATCACGCCTTGGCTGTAGGCCAGCAAGACGATTTTGAGCATCACGCGGGGATCGAAGGCAGAGGCGCCTGTGGTGTCGTTCTTGAAGCGCGCGTCCAGCGGCGTCAAATCAAGTTCGTGGTCCACCAGGTAGTTCAGTGCAAAGGCAAAGCTGCCCGGCACGATTTGCTCCGACAGCACCACCGGCAGCATCAGCGCGTGGCAGTCACTGGGTTTGTAGCGCGACACAAGCAGACTCCTGAATTGAATGCGCGTATTTTATAAGTTATGTAACTCTATGGGAATCGGTGGTGGCCCGATTTTGGAGTTTTTTTACAGCCTCAACGCTTGAGTTGATTCAAGTGGGCGTACAGCGCCCAAGCCGATCATTTTTGATCACTCAACTCAACCGACACCCTCAGACCTGCCACCATGAATTTGCGTCAAATGAAGAT
>JBIIVZ010000062.1:0-9591 GCA_044339175.1 Roseateles sp. | reverse complement strand
TTTCCGAAAAAACCCAGGCCACGGCACCAAAAGCCAGGGCCAGCCCGACCAATTGGCGCAGCCGCAAGCGCTCGGAACTGGCGATGAAGGGCATGCCCAGGGCGACGACGAAAGGACTCAAATAGAGGAACACCACCATGCGGGCGGCGCTGGTGTATTGCAAGCCGATGAAGATGCAGGCGAATTCCAGCCCGAACAAGGTGCCGGCCAGCAAGCCGCCGGGCAGGCTGCCGTCACGCTCGAACAGCGCAATGCCGCGCCAGCGTGACCACAGCCAGACCAGCAGCGCAGCGGCGGTCGAGCGCAAGCCTGATTGCCAGAGCGGACCGATTTCGCTCAGCCCCGCTTTGACGGCCACCTGATTGAGCCCCCACAGCAAGCAGCAAATCAGCAAGCAACTGATGGCGAAACGGTCGAGCTCGGTTTTACGCAGGGTGGTCATGGTTGGGCACTATGCCCGACTGCGCATCAATAGCTTCAAGCTCACTGCGCCGACCGCTCCGGCCACCGCACCGGTCAGGTGCGAGAACGGCACAACGGCGATGTCCCAGCCGTCCACCACGCGCAGCGCGCTGCCCAGCGGCTGCTCCATCCACAGCTTGATCAGCAAGCCGGCAGTGACGGCGGCGGCGATGCGGCGTTCGCGCCCGCCGCGTGCCAGCAGTTCGACCAACACCACCGCCACGCCGCCGTGCAAAACGCCGGACAGGCCGCCGAAGTGCTGCAAGCCCGGTTGCAGCAGCAGCAGCGCCTGCGTCAGCGGCCAAGCCAGCGCCCAAGCCCAGGTGCAGCGCAGCGGCAGTTTGGCGGCCCAGCCGAACAAGCCGACCACCGCGCAGGCCGCCAAGTTGGCCAGCAGATGCTGGCGGCTCCAGTGCACGCTGACCGCCGTCCAAGCGCGCCACGGTTCAGTCGCAGCCAGTGAGGGCTGCCAGTCCAGCCCGCTGCTCGGCTGAGTCCAGGCCAGCAAGCTGAGCAAGCCCAGCAAGGCCGCCAGTGCCGCCCAGCCTCGTTGCCCGTGGCTCAGTTGAAAACGGCCTGCCACAGCGCCAGCACGGCCAACCGGTGTGGGGCCAAGCCCAGTGCCGGCAGATCAGCCATGTCAACCGCCGTGGCTTGTTCGTTCAGCCGGGCCCGGTGCTGGGCGCGGCGCAATTCGCGGTAGGCATCAGCCGCCGCGTAGCCGACGCCAGCGGGCAGCAAGCCGGCTGTTTCGGCGCGCTGCAGCAGACCGATGACCCCAGCATTGGCGAGGATGCCGGGGTGGGTGGCGGCGTGCGCCAAGACCAGGTATTGCAGCGCGAACTCGGCGTCCATCATGCCGCCAGGGCTGTGCTTGACGTCGAATTGCCCGGCGCGTATCGGCCGGGACAAACGCACCTTGGCGCGCATCGCCTGCACTTCTTCGCGCAGCGCGGCGTGGTCGCGCGGCGCGGTCAGCACCGCCCGGCGCACCGCCTCGAAGCGTTCGGCAATGCGTGCGTCGCCGGCGCAAAAGCGCGCGCGGGTGATGGCTTGGTGTTCCCAGGTCCAGGCGGTATTGCTGCCGCGCCCGGTCTGGTAGTTTTCGAACGAGTTCAGCGACGTCACCAGCAGGCCGGAGTTGCCGTTTGGCCGCAGTGCGGTGTCGATGTCGAACAGGTCGCCGGCGGCGGTGCGCACGGTCAGCCAGGTGATCAGCTTGCGCACGAAGGCCCCGTAAATCTCGGGCGCGCGTTCATCGTCGTCGTCGAACAAGAACACCACGTCGAGGTCGCCGCCGTAGCCCAGCTCCTTGCCACCGAGTTTGCCGTAAGCAATCACGGCAATCCGTGGGTCGGGCCGGTGCGCTTGCTTGAGCCTGGCCCAGGCCCACAAAATCGTGCATTGCAGCACCGCGTCGGCCAGCTCCGACAACTCGTCGGCCGCTTGTTCCACGGTGATTTGCCCTTCGATGTCGCGCACCAGCGTGCGGAACACTTCAGCGTGGTGGGCGCGGCGCAGCGTGTCGAGCAACTCCTCCTCGTGAGCCTCGCCGGAGCGCTCCCAGGCGGCGTGGCGCGACTGCATGTCGCTGATGAAAGTGGCACCGCAAAAGCGTTCCTGCAAGACCCGGTTGTCCGCCAATTCGTCGATCACGCCCGGGTGCAACATCAAATAGCGCATCGGCCAGCGCGCCATGCCGAGCAGCCTCAGCAGCCGGGTTTGCACCGCCGGGCGTTCAACCAGCAGGGCCAGATAGCTCTCGCGCCGCAGCAGCGGCTCCATCCAATCGACAAAGCGCACGGCGGCGTCGGGCGTGCAACTGCCGTCGTGCACGGCGGTGGCGGCGCGGCCGACCAGCTTGGCCAAGCGCACGCGTGATTCTTCGCGCAGGCTTTGCACGCGCGGGTGTTCGGCCCAGCGCCGCACGGCGGTGGCCAGTTCGGGCGGCAGCTTGACCAGGAATTCCTCGGCGTCCACCGTCATCACCGGGCCGCCGCAAGTGCGGCAGCCATTGGCACCGCTCTTCGGTGCTTGGCCGTCGTGCAGCAGGGCGTCGAACTCGGTGGCGACGATTTCGCGCACCTCGCACAAGCGGTCGAACAATTCGCAGCTTTCAGCATCGGAGCGGCGAGAACTGGGGTCACAGGTCATGCCCAGGCTGCGGGCGATCCAGGCGACGTCTTCATCGTTGCCGGGCAGACAATGGGTTTGCTGGTCGTCGAGGAACTGGATGCGGTGCTCGACGCGGCGCAAGAACACATAGCCGGCCGCCAGTTTTTCGGCGGTCTCCGGCGTCATCAGGCCGCGCTCAGCCAAGCGGCTCAGCGCCTTGACGGTCGAGCGGGTACGGATCTCGGGGAACTGCCCGCCGCGCACCACTTGCAGCAGTTGCACGGTGAATTCGATTTCCCGGATGCCGCCGCGCGACAGCTTGACGTCGTTGGCCCGCTCCGGCCGGCCGGCCGCACGGCGCTGCGCTTCTTCGCGGATCTTGCGGTGCAATTGCCGCAGGCTCTCGAACACGCCGTAATCCAGGTAGCGGCGGTAGACAAACGGGGTCACCAACGAACGCAGGGCCAGGGCGCGGCCGTTCTGCACGCTGGCCAGTGGTGCGACCACGCGGCTCTTCAGCCAGGCAAAGCGCTCCCACTCCCGACCCTGGACGAAAAAGTACTCCTCCAACATGGCCAAGCTGACGGCGGCCGGGCCGGAGCTGCCGTTCGGGCGCAGCGCCAAGTCAACCCGGAACACCTGCCCGTCGTCGGTCACATCGCCGATCAGTGCAAACAGGCGGCGCGCCACATGAGCGAAATACTCGTGCGCGCTGATCGAATAGGCACCGGCACCGTCGGTTTGCCCTTCGTCCTCGTAGACGTAGATCAGGTCGATGTCGGACGACACGTTCAGCTCACGGGCTCCCAGCTTGCCCATACCGACGACCCAGAACTCGATGATCTCGCCACTGGCCGAGCGTGGCGGGCCGGAGATGGCGTCTTGATCGGCGCGCGCTTCGGCCAGCGCCAAGCACAGCGCAGCTTCGGCCAGCGATGTCATCACTTCGGTGATGTCGTGCATGGCCGCGCCGGCTTCAATGTCCAGCACCGCCAAGCGTTCCAGCACCAAGTGGCGCGCCACGCGCAAGGCTGCGCTGAGTGGGCGTCCGGCGGATTGCAGCGTTGCCACCAAGGCTTCAATCACGGCCCGGCTGGGCAGACCCGGTTGCAGCAGGCCCAGTTCAGCAGCGTAGCGGCGGCGTACGCGTTGAACAAAGCGGCTGTGCTCGGCCAATGCCATCGGTTTGAGTGCGGCGGCGGCGGTCATGAGACGTCACCGGCTTGGCGCTGTGCTAGATTCGCGGCCATCCCCCGCGTCAGCGGTACCGCTGCTCGGGGTGAACGGCAGCACCCGGCTGAACTGTTGGCCCATGGCCGGATGCACACCCGTGTACCCAGCTTGGGGTCAAGTCCTAGATCAATCGAATTCGGCTCCACAGCGAGCAGTCCCCTCATAAATGTCAGTGCCTGCATCCGCATCTCCCGTCGCACTGTCTTGGCTGTCGCATTCCACTCGTGTGGTGAAACGTGTCGCGCGCTGGGCGCTTGGCCTGATCTTGCTGTTCTGGGGTTTGATACTACTGGCATGGTTACTCTTACATGAAGTAATTCTGCCGCACATCGATGAATGGCGTCCGCTGCTGGAGCGGCAAGCCTCGCGCAGCCTGGGGGTACAACTGCGTATCGGCAGTATCGAGGTTTCTTCGGGCGGCTGGAGTTCGGCGATCGAGATGCGCGATGTGCGATTGCTGGACGCCGCAGGGCGCGAGGCCTTGCGCTTGCCCCGCGTGGCGGCGTCGCTGTCGATGCGCTCGCTGATGAGCATGCAGCTGCGTTTTGATCAATTGCTGATCGACGCGCCGCAGCTGGAGGTGCGTCGCGACGCGGCCGGCAAGATCTTTGTGGCTGGCTTGAGCGTCGATGCGGCGCAGCAGACAGGCAGCGCCGACTTGGCCGAAGAATGGGCCGATTGGCTGCTCTCCCAGCATGAATTTGCCATCCTGAAGGGCCGCGTGCGCTGGGTCGATGAGCAGCGCGCGGCGCCGCCGCTGGAGCTCTCGGACGTCAGCCTGGTGCTGCGCAACGGCCTGCGCAAATACGAGTTGCGGCTGGACGCCACACCGCCGCCGGCTTGGGGGGAGCGCTTCAGCTTGCGCGCGCGCTTCACTCAGTCGCTGCTGAAGCGGCCGAGCGAAGTGCAGTTCTGGAGCGGCCAGCTCTATGCCGACCTGCCACGCAGCGACCTGCGCGAACTGCGTCGCCACATCACTTTGCCATTCGAATTGAGTGAGGGCGACGGCGCGCTGCGCGCCTGGTTTGATTTCAAGAACGGCCAGCCGTACAGCGCGACGGTCGATGTGGGGCTGCGCAGCGTGCAATTGCGGCTGACCCCGCAGGCGCAGCTGCTGGCTCTGGAACGCATCGAGGGCCGCTTGCAGTTGCAATACGAGGCGCAGCGCTTCAGCTTGCAGGCGACGCAGTTGGGCTTTATCAGCGGTGATGGCGTGGTGTGGCCACGCTCCGACTGGGGTGTTGTCTTGCGTCTGGCCGCGCCGTCAAAAGCGCTGCCGGGCGCTGGGCTCGGCAAGAGCGCTGACAACGGCGCTGACAACGGCATCGACAGCACGGCCGGCCTGGCCCCGCTGCTGGGCGGCGAACTGACGGCGCAGCGGCTTGATCTGGCCCTGATGGCGCAACTGGCGCAACGCCTGCCGGTCGGCGCGGTACCGCGCGCCTGGTTGGCCGAGCTGGCCCCGCAAGGCGTGGTCAGCGGCCTGAGCGCCAAATGGGACGGTGCGCTGGACGCACCGCGCAGCTACCGGGTCAAGGCGGTGGTGGAGGGCTTGCAGATTGCGGCCAAGCCAGCCGCTGCCGTTCCTCTTCCTGTTCCTGTTCCTGCTGCTGCTTCAGCTGCGTCTTCGGGGCGGGCAGGACTCGGGCGACCGGGCGTCAGCGGCGTGCAGCTGCAACTGGATGCGAATGAGCGCGGCGGGCAGGCGCAATTGCTGATGAAGGACGGCGAGTTGCTGCTGCCCGGGTTGTTCGAGCAGGCCTTGCCGCCAGTGAAAAGCTTGGCGGCCAAACTGAATTGGCGCATCGACCCGGTGGCCAAGCAAGCGCCTCAGCTGGAGTTGCGTGTCAGCGGTCTGCAACTGGTCAACCCCGATTTTCAGGGCAACTTCGATGCGGTCTGGCGCAGCGGTGCGGGGCAGGCGAGTCGCTATCCCGGTCATCTGGAGCTGAGCGGTCGCATCGACAAGGCCGATGCCAAAAAGGTCGTGAACTATTTGCCGCTGAGTCTGGGCGAGCCCACGCGCAGCTGGGTGCGCGATGCGGTGCGCAGCGGCGAGGCGCGGGCGGTCAGCGTGCGTTTGCGCGGCGACCTGGCGGAGTTCCCGTTTGCCGATGCAGCGGGTGCCAAGCCGGGGGGCGAGCCGACCGGAGTGTTCCGCATCACGGCGCAAGCGCGCGATGTCGAGCTGGCTTATGTGCCGCCGCTGGCCGGTCAGCCGCCCACTTGGCCGGCGCTGCAGCAAGCCAATGCTGAGCTGGTGTTTGACCGCGCCAGCCTGCAAATCCGCAATGGCCGGGCCAAGGTGCTGGGCTTCGAGCTCGGCAATGTGAACGGCGGCGTGAAGGATTTGCTGCACAGCTCGTTGCTTGAGATCGACGGCAGCGGCAGCGGGCCGACGGCGGAGCTGCTGCGCTTCATGCGCGCTTCGCCAGTGAACGAATGGACCGGCGCGGCGCTGGCCAATGCCACAGCCAGCGGCCCGGCGACGCTGAAGCTGGCGCTGCATTTGCCGTTGAACGACCTGAACAAATCAAATGTGAAGGGCAGCGTGCAGTTGCTGGGCAGCGATTTGCGCTTGCGGCCCGACGTGCCCTTGCTGGGCAATGCGCGCGGCCGGGTGGAGTTTGACCGCGACGGCGTCAAAGTGATCGGTGGGCAAGCGCGGGTGCTGGGCAGCGACGCCAGTTTTGACGGCGGCACGCAGCCCGGCGGTGCGCTGCGCTTCACCGCTCAGGGTGTGGCCAGCGCGGAAGCGATGCGGCGCTTGCCCGACCTCGGTTCCGCCGTCGGCGTGGCCGCGCGGCTGGCGCAGTCGGCCACAGGCCAGGCGGCTTACCGCTTGCAACTGGGCTTTTTGCGCGGCCAGACCGAGTTCAGCCTGACCAGCAACTTGGTGGGCATTGGGCTTGACCTGCCCGCGCCGCTGCGCAAGGACCCGGAGACCGCGCTGCCGCTGCGCTTGCAAACGGTGCTGCAGGGCAACCGGGATGAACTGCGCTTCGAGCTGGGCAACACGCTGCAAGCCCATTACCTGCGCGACATCAGCGTCGAACCGGCGCGCGTGTTGCAGGGAGCCTTGAGTATTCAGGACAACCTGCCACCGCTGCCGGCCAGCGGGGTGCAGTTGCTGGCCAATCTGGACCGCGTCAACCTGGATGCCTGGAACAGCACCGTTGAGCGTTTGCTGAGCCCGGTCGCCGGCAACGGCGCTGCGGCTGCGGCTGCGGCTGCGGCAGTGAACGGCAACGGCAACGTCAATAACAACGGAATTGCAGCGCTGGAGTCCGCCTATTTGCCGACCCAGATGGCGCTGCGCGCCCAATCGCTGCAAGTGGCCGGGCGCAATCTGACGCGGGTGGTGGCCGGGGTGACGCGGGCACCGGCTCCAGAGCGCAACGCCTGGCGCATCACGCTCGACGCCGAGCAGCTCAGCGGCTACTTGGAGCTGCGGCCGCCGTCGGCCACCCAGGCGGGGCGTGTTTTTGCACGGCTTGGGCGCTTGTCGCTGCCCAAGCAGGAGGCCGATTCGGTCAGCCAATTGCTGGACAGTCAGCCCGGCACCGTGCCGGCGCTGGACCTCGTGATCGATGACTTCGAGCTGCGCGGCAAAAAGCTTGGCCGGTTGGAGGTGGAAGCGCAAGCCGTCGGCACGGCCCGCGAATGGCGGCTCAACAAGCTGCAATTGAAGGCTCCCGACGCCGTCCTCAACGCGACCGGCCAATGGGCGCTGGCGGCGGGAACTGTGGGCCGCCAGACCCACCTGAAGTGGACGCTGGACGTGTTGGACGCCGGCAATATGTTGGAGCGGTTCGGCCAGGGCCGGGTCTTGCGCGGCGGCAAGGGCCAATTGACCGGGCAGATCGGCTGGCAGGGCTCGCCGCTGTCACCCGACTACGCCAGCATGGCGGGGCAACTGCATGTGGCGCTGGAGTCCGGGCAGTTCCTGCAAGCCGAGCCCGGCGTTGGGCGGCTGCTCGGGGTGTTGAGCTTGCAGTCGCTGCCGCGCCGCTTTTTGCTCGACTTCCGGGACGTGTTTTCGGAAGGCTTTGCCTTTGATGGCATCAGCGGCGACGTGATGATCGAGCGCGGCGTGGCCAGCAGCAGCAATTTGCGCACCCGCGGCGTACAGGCTGTCGTGCTGCTGGAGGGGCACGCCGACTTGGCCGCTGAAACCCAGAACCTGCGCGTGCTGGTGGTGCCGGAGCTGAACGTCGGCGGTGCCTCGCTGGCCTATGCTGCAATCAACCCGGCGATCGGTTTGGGTACTTTTCTGGCCCAGTTGTTGCTCAGTCGGCCGATGGCGGCCGCCAACACACGGGAGTTTCATGTCACCGGCACTTGGGTGGACCCCAAGGTCGAGCGGGTGGATCGCCGCTTTGGCGAGGCCGAAAAGACGGACAAGACGGACAAGTCGGAAAAGTCGGACAAGTCGGACAAGGCGGCGAGCGCGCCGTAAATTGGAGTTGAGTATGAAAGTAGCCGCCGTTCAAATGGTTTCTGGCCCCGCTGTGGCGCACAACCTGGCCCGTGCCCGGCATTGGCTGGGCGAGGCGGCCGCGCAAGGGGCCGAGCTGGTCGCGTTGCCCGAATATTTCTGTCTGATGGGTCACCGCGACACCGACAAGCTGGCCATCGCCGAGCAGGCGGGTGATCTGAGCGCACCGATTCAAGGCTTTTTGAGCCGCAGTGCGGCTGAGCTGGGCCTGTGGATCATCGGCGGCACGCTGCCGCTGCGGACTTCAGCTTCAACTTCTTCGGCAACGCTGGCACCCGAGCTGGTGCGCAATGCCTGCTGCGTCTTCAATCCTGAAGGGCAGTTGGCCGCGCGTTACGACAAGATGCATCTGTTTCGCTTCGACAACGGGAGCGAACATTACGACGAAGGTCGCGTGCTGGAGGCCGGCAGTGAGCCGGTGACGGTGCAGGCCGGTGCGTTGAAAGTGGGCTTGAGCGTCTGCTACGACCTGCGCTTCCCCGAGCTGTACCGGGCGATGAGTTTTGCGCCGGGTGCCTTGGTCAGCGACTCGCCTGTCTCGCTGCTCAGCGTGCCGGCCGCCTTCACTTACACCACCGGCGCGGCGCATTGGGAATTGCTGCTGCGTGCACGAGCGGTCGAAAACCAGGCCTATGTCATCGCATCAGCGCAAGGCGGCCTGCATGAAAATGGCCGCAGAACCTGGGGCCACAGCATGGTGGTGGACCCCTGGGGCGAGGTGCTCGGCTGCTTGGCCGAAGGCGAGGGGCTGGTGCTGGCGGACATTGAGGCGGCGCGGCTGGCCGCCGTGCGCACGCAGTTGCCGGCGCTGCAGCACCGCCGGCTTTGAGGCAGGCTGCCCGAGGGCAGCGAGGGAATCGGATGAATTATTCGCTGGTGTGCCGGGCTGTTTGGGTGCGTCCCGTGGCGCTGGCCTGCACTTGTGTCTGCGCCTTGTTGACCGCTTGCGGCACACCGGCCGATGCGCCCGGCATGCAGTTGTCGGCAGCCGACAGCTTGCAACTGCGCAATTGGGTGCCCGAGTGGTTGCGCGGTCAGATGCAGCTGTTGCCGGTGACGGGTGGCCAGCCGACCGGCCGTTACTGGGGGGCCAAGATCAGCAATGCTGCGCTGCAGGAAGCGATCGAAGAATCGCTGCGCGCCACCGGCATTTACGCCAGCCGGCCCGGTCTGGGGCGTTTTCAGATGACCGTGCAGTTGATCGCGCTGGAACAGCCGCCGGTGGGGCTGGACATGAAGGTCGCCGTCACCCTGGCCTACACCGTGGTCGATCAGACCAGCGG
>JBIIVZ010000503.1:0-2702 GCA_044339175.1 Roseateles sp. | reverse complement strand
CAAGCTGGCGATTGCGCAAGCCGACAGCTTTCGCGCCGTGATGCTGACGGCGCTGGCACTGGCACTGGCCGGCGGCATCGGTCTTGCGCTACTCATCTCGCGCAGCATCGTCAGACAACTCGGTGCCGAACCCGACGCGCTGAGCGATGCCGCCAGGCTTGTCTCGGAAGGGGATTTGAGTGCAGTGGCGGGTGCCGCGCTGGCGCCTGCCGGCAGCGTGCTTGCCTCACTTGGTGCCATGCAAGCCAGCCTCGCGCGAGTTGTGGGGCAAGTGCGCCACGCCTCCGACTCGATCGCCACCGGATCGGTGGAAATCGCCAGTGGAAATCTGGATTTGTCACAGCGAACCGAAGAACAAGCCAACAATCTGCAAGAGACCGCTGCATCCATGGAGCAGATGAACGCGACCGTGAAGTCCAATGCCGAAACTGCGCATCAAGCCACGCAGTTGGCCACTTCGGCCAGCGCGGCCGCCGAAAAAGGCGGGCAGGTGGTCAGCCGTGTCGTCGCGACCATGGATGAAATCACCACCAGCTCAAAGAAGATCGGCGACATCATCGGCGTCATCGACAGCATCGCTTTCCAAACTAATATCTTGGCGCTCAATGCCGCTGTAGAGGCCGCTCGGGCAGGCGAGCAGGGTCGCGGCTTCGCAGTAGTTGCCAGTGAAGTGCGCAGCTTGGCGCAACGCAGTGCCGAGGCGGCCAAAGAGATCAAGTCTCTGATTGGCAGCAGTGTGGACAAGGTGGAGGCCGGCTCCAAGTTGGTCGGCGAAGCCGGTGCCTCAATGGATGACATCGTCACGCAGGTCAAGCGCGTATCTGTACTGATCGGCGAGATCAGCTCCTCCACGCTTGAGCAAACCACCGGCATTGGGCAAGTCAGCGCGGCCGTCACGCAACTTGACCATTCGACACAGCAGAATGCTGCACTGGTGGAACAAAGCGCCGCCGCTGCTGAGAGCCTGAAACATCAGGCAGCGCAACTGGCCGCCGTAGTTGGCATCTTCAAGCTGGGCCAGCAGCCCATTCAACGGGTAGGCTAAAGCCGGCAGCCATAAAAAACACATGCTGAATGGGGTCAGATGTATTAAATCTCCATCGACCAAGGTCGCAGGGAGGAAAACAAATGACTCTGACCCCACGTCCTTTAACTCTGACCCCACGTCCTTTATAAATTCTTGCTCAGCCGATCAACAACTCAACCAGCCAAGGCGGCATCAATGGCGGCGACCAGGGCCGGGTCATTGGGAGTGACATCGGGCGCAAAGCGGCCCAACACTTGGCCGTCACGGCCGACCAGGAACTTCTCAAAGTTCCACATCACGTCGCTTGCCTGCTTGGGCAACAGGCCGTGCTTTTCGAGCGTGGCATGCAATGCGGAGTTGCCGGAAGGCGTGGCGGAAGGTTGTGCGGCAATCAGATGCTCATAGAGCGCGTGGCGCGGTGCGCTGTTGACGGTGAGCTTGCCGTACATCGGGAAACTGACGCCGTAATTGACCTGGCAAAAGCTCTCGATTTCTTCCGGCGTGCCGGGCTCTTGCCCGCCAAAGTCGTTGCAGGGAAAGCCCAGCACGCGCAAACCGCGTTCGGCATGGGCCACATGCATTTGCTCCAGGCCGACATATTGCGGCGTCAGGCCGCACTTGGACGCGACGTTGACGATCAACATCACTTGGCCGGCGTGCTCGGCCAGCGTGACCGGGCCGCCGTTCAGGCGTTGCAAGGGAATATCAAAAATCGGGGCTTGGCTCATGGGGGTTACTTCGTAGGCTTGCTGCGCCAAGGTCATGCGGCCACCGGCCAGCATCAAGGCACAAAACAGGTTGAGTTCAACGATCTCGGGCACCGTGAAGCTGCGCTTCGATCTGTCGTAAACGGTGTCGTCGATCGCCGTCGGATCGCTGGAAAACAGCTCTGCATAGCGTAACGCGGCTTGCTCGGGCTCGCTGAAGTGGGTGTGTTGCTGGCGCAAGCGCACATCCAGCTGGCCGTGCACATGGATCTGCTCCAGCGCTTGCAAGCAGGCCAGGTCCACCAGCAGCAGGCGCGGCTGAGTTGAATCGCTCATGCGTTCAGCCCAAACGTTCAATCACGGTGGCTGCGGCCATGCCGCCAGCACAGCAAATCGTCTGCAGGCCATGGCGGGCACCACGCCGCTCCAGTTCGTGCAGCAGCGTGCCCATGATGCGGGCACCGCTGGCACCAAGCGGATGGCCCCGCCACCGACCCACCACCGACCCGCCGGCCAGATTTGATGAACCGCAATGCAAACCCAACCCTGCATTCAGGATTTGAGACATGAGACTGTTGACCAGCTCCTGGGGCCGCCTGAGCACCACCATCGCCCTCGAATGCGCCGCCACCTGCGGCAGCCCCAGTTGGACCGCCCCCGAGGCCAAGATCTGGTCCGCCGTTCAGGCGCAAAAGCAAGCCTTGCTGGAGACACTGAAAGAGCTGGTCGCCATCGAATCCGGCAACAGCGACCGCGAAGGGCTGGACCGGATCTCACAGCTGATCCTGGATCGATTGCGTGAGCTCGGTGGCCAAATCGAATTCATCGAGCCCAGCACCGGCACCTACCGGATGCACGACACACCCGCGCGGATCGGCCGCATGGTCAAAGCCACCTTTACAGGCACGGGCACGGGCACGAAGAAGAAGATCCTGCTGATCGCGCACATGGACACCGCCTACCTGCGC
>JBIIVZ010000501.1:0-2703 GCA_044339175.1 Roseateles sp. | reverse complement strand
CTGGGCTGAATCGGTTGGAGCTGCAAGCAGCAAGTGCTTGGAACAGAACCGAGGAGACAATCGTAAAAATCTTTCAATCGACCTGACCAAGCCGCCGTGGCGGCCGGTTCAAGTCAATGCAATTCAGGCAGCGCGCTTGGTGGCGCGTGTGACTGATTCCGAAGCCTTGACAGCCGAGCTGGTGGCAGCGGCGAAGTTGGACTCGGCGACATCAGCAGCTTGCTTGGCAGCCTTTTGAACGGATTCAAAAGCGTTGTTGGCAGCGGCAACAGCCGACTTCACCAGAGCAACAGCGTTCTCGGAACCGGCCGGTGCGTTCTTCGAGGCGGTTTCGACGACGGCAGCAAACTTGGACTGGATGTCAGCCATTTGGGCTTCAGCCACCTTGGCCACTTCGGCGTTGGTGCTGGTGGCGATGTCATACAGATGACGGCTGTACGAAGCGGCCTTTTCGGCGCTTGGCTGCAGCAACGCTGATTGCAGAGCCAGCAGCTCTTGCGCGTCCTTGACCGACAGAGCGGCTTGGGTGGACTCAACGGCCTCGCCCAGTGCAGTCTTGGCGACTTGCATATTCAGTTCGACGAGCTTTTCCACGCCTTCGAAGGCCTTGTTCGTCAGACCGAACAGAGTTTCGATGTTGGCTTTGTGGGCAGCAATGATTTGGTCGGCGGTCAGCATGGTTGAGCACTCCTGATTCGGGGGCAGCCCCGAGTTGATTTGGGAAAAAACGTCTTGCGGTGATGAATGTTGCACTGCAACAAAACCGAGTATAAAGACCTGACGCAACTTTGCAAGAACTTTTTGCTGCGGTGCAGCAAATTAGGGGGTAGCCGCTATTTTTCAGAGTCTGATTGCGGATCGTCAATTATTTTGACGCTCCCCAAGTCCGACAGGCTGATTGCCAGCTTGAGGCCCAGCCGTGACACCCGCATGACAGCCGCCCGCCAGCGCTTGCGGCTATCGTCTGCTCCCATGCTTGCCTTCCATTCCGATGCCCACAGCCTGAGCTTGCCGCCAGGTCACCCGTTCCCGCAGTCCAAATACCGTTTGCTGCGCGAGCACTTTGAAGCGCAGCCGGGCGGCTTGCGCATGCAGGCCGCCACGGCCGCAACCGAGGGCGAGCTGGCGCTGGTGCACACGCCGGCTTATGTGGAGGCGGTGTTGCAGGGTCGGCTCAGCGCGGCCGAGCAGCGCGAGATCGGCTTCCCCTGGTCGCCTCAAATGGCGGCGCGCTCTTGCCATTCGGTCGGTGCGAGCTTGGCGGCCGCGCGCGCCGCGCTGACTGAGGGCGTGGCGGTGAACATGGCCGGCGGCACCCACCACGCCTATGCGGACCGGGGCTCCGGCTACTGCGTTTTCAACGATGTGGCGGTGGCGGCGCGCTTGATGCAGGCTGAGCGGCAGCGTGAGCGACCGACGCGGCACAGCCGGCCGGATGATTTGCAGGTGCTGGTGATTGATCTGGATGTGCACCAGGGCAACGGCACGGCGGCGATCTTTCGCGCCGACGACAGCGTGTTCACTTTTTCGATGCACGGGGCCAAGAACTTCCCGTTTCGCAAGGAGGCCAGCGATCTGGACGTGGCCCTGGCCGATGGCTGCACTGATGCCGACTATCTGGCCGCGCTCGACACGGCTTTGCAGCAGATCTGGGCCCATTACGGAGCGAAGCTACCGGGTTTGGTGTTCTACCTGGCCGGTGCCGACCCGCATGAAGGCGACCGGCTGGGCCGCTTGAAGCTGACCACGGCAGGCATGTTGGCGCGCGACCGGCAAGTGCTTGACGCCCTGCGCTTGCGCGGCATTCCGGCCGCCCTCAGCATGGCCGGCGGTTATGGCCGGGACCTCTCCACCACCCTGGCGGTGCAAGTCAACACGCTGAATGAGGCGGCCCGCAGTTGGGCGCTGTGGCAAGCCGGCCGTCTTGGGGACTCGCCCGCAATGGAACAATGCAGCCGATGAATTCCGTGACCCGACCCCAAGCCGAACCCCGCAGCGCGTTTGCCCAATTCGAGCGCCTGGGCACTCGCTGGGCCGACAACGACATTTACGGCCACCTGAACAACGTTGTCTACCTGAGCTTGTTTGACACGGCCGTCAATCAATACCTGATACGCGCCGGTGCGCTGGACATCCACGCCGGTGCCGTCATCGGCCTGGTGGTGGAAACGCATTGCAACTTCTTCGACTCGCTGGCCTTTCCGCAGGGTGTGGAAGCAGGTATTCGGGTGGTGCAGCGCGGCCGCTCCAGCGTGCGTTACGAGATTGCCCTGTTTGCCGACGGAGCCGAGCTGTGTGCGGCCCGCGGCCATTTTGTACATGTCTATGTGGACAGCAGCTCGCGCCGCCCGGTCAGCGAGCTGCCGCCCGAATATGTGACCGCCCTGGAAGGACTGACCCTGTGAATCTGTACGAAAAACCGGCTGCAGCAGCCACGGCTGCGGTTGATGCTGCTATCGAGAGCCGTCATTCGATGCGCGCTTTTTTGCCCACCCCGGTGCCGCAGGAAACCATCGAAGATATCTTGCGCTTGGCGGCCAGAGCGCCGTCCGGCACCAACACCCAGCCCTGGCAGGTGCATGTGCTGACAGGTGCCGCCAAGCAGCGCCTGTGTGATCGGCTGATGAGCATCTACCGTGACCCGGCCGAGTTGGCCAGCCATCAAGAGGAATATGCCTATTACCCGCAGACCTGGGGCTCGCC
>JBIIVZ010000502.1:0-2703 GCA_044339175.1 Roseateles sp. | reverse complement strand
CGTTGCCATGCATCGCCTTGCAAGCGATATTCCTGCGGCGGGTCGGCAGCGTCGTCCAGCAGACGCAACTCCACCGCTTCAAGATCACAGGCCGCTTGCGGGCGAGCGACAGCTTCATCCGGTGCCAGCCGTTCGGCCACCAACATCGCCCCTTGGCGGCCGAGCGCGCCAAAGGCGGCGACGACACCAGCGTCTGCCGCTGCCAACACCGCAGGCGTGACTCGCGCTCCGGCCAGCCGCTGCAGTTCGAGCAGGGAGCGCTGCACCAGTTGATGCGCGGTCAGCCATTGATCGCCCGCACCGGCCGCCAGCAGCCCGGCAGCCCATTCAAAGCCGGCCTTGTCCTGGAACGCCGGGCCCCAGACAAAGCACAGGTTGACGTAGCGCGCCGCGCTGGCAGCGTCGCTCAAACCGCGCTGGCCACCCTGCTCCACCGCCAATTCGACGAAAGCGCCGTGGCGCTCACCGAGCAAGGCATGCATCGCCGGCCATTGACCGGCCAGATGCTGGGCGAGTTGCTGAATGAAGGCGCGCCAAGCGGCGGCTTCGAGGGCTTCGGTATCTTGCGGCTGCATCGGAAGGTCGCGCGGAGGTGAATCAACGGTGGGTCAACAGTGGATCAGCGATGGGTCAGCGGATCTTCGGGCACTTCTGGGGCCTCGGGGGCCTCCGGGTCGGTGGGGGCCACCGGGCTGGCACCGCTGCCCGAGCCGGGTGAGCCGCCGGAGTTGATCTTGACCATGGCACCGGTAATGGACACGCCGTCCGGCCCCAGCACGATGGAGGAGCCGCCCGCCTTGATGCTGATCTGCATGCCGGCCTCGATCACCACATTCATACCGGCTTTGATGTGCACGTTTTGCCCGCCCTCGGCTCCGATGTTGGCACCGATCTTCATGTGGAGATCGCCGGTAGATTTGAACGAGATGGCGGCACCGGACTGTGCGGTGATGTCCTTGGCTGCCTTCAGGCTGTAGATGCCGCCGGTCTTGATCAGAATGTCTTTGCCAGCGTCAAGGCTGAGCTTGGCATTGAACTTTTGTTTGACGTCCTTGGCCACCGTCAGGTGGTACTCGCCGTCGACCTTTTCCTTGCGGTTGGCCTTGACGGTGCGGTGCTCGTCCTTGCCGATTTCGCTCTTCAGCGTTTCTTCGACAAATTCAAAGCGATCTTTTTGCGCGTGCAGAAGCAGGTACTCAGCACCCGCCTTGTCCTCGAAGCGCAGCTCGTTGAAATCCGCCGCGCCGCCCAGCTTGCTGCGGCTCTTGAGGGTGCTGACGGTCGCATTGGCGGGCAGAGCATAGGGCGGCTTTTGCTCGGCGTTGTAGACCCGGCCGGTGATCAAGGGCTGGTCCGGGTCGCCTTCCAGAAAATCGACCACCACCTCCTGGCCCAAGCGTGGCAGCGCGATCATGCCGAAGCCATTGCCGGCCGAGGGGCTGGCCACCCGCACCCAGCAACTGCTGTCAGGCTTCTTCTGGTCTACACCATCGGCCTTCTTGCTTAATCGAGCCCAATGAAATTGAACTTTGACCCGGCCATGCTCATCGGTGAGGATGTCTCCGGCCTCCGCATCGCCGACGACGATGGCCGTCTGTGGCCCGGCCACCGATGGCTTGGTCGTCACGCGCGGCGGGCGCAGCGGCTCGCTGTAAGCTTGCGCGGTGAAGCGGCAGGAGAAGCCGGCGCTCTGGTCGCCCAAACTCTCATCGGCCGACTGGCCCATCTCGATCTGCGTCGACAAGACGATGTACTCGACGTTCTGATCGGTACGCGGGTGCGCTGCCAAAGTGAAGCTGCTGCCCACCACCATCCCGGGCGAATTGCCCTGGCCGATGAAGCGACCGAACCGGCCTTCAAGCTCTTCCAGCCTGATCTTGGCACGCGCGTCGCCGCCCGCCTTGGCTGCGTAAAGCCCCGGATAGTCGTAGACCTCATGTTCGGCTTCGCCGTGCTTGCGACTGCTTGCTGGGCTCGCGCTCAGCAGCTTGGTGCTCGGCGTCTCGAAGTTGAAATCGCTCAACGTCACTTGGCCGGGCTGGATTTCATGGCGCATTTGCCATTGATTGATGGCCGGATCGTCGGCGTCGGCGTGTTCGGCACCGAAGAAGGGGATGCGCTCGAACCCCGCAAAGGCTTCATGCACGCTCGACCCGTCGGCCAGCACCAACTCGTGCTTGCTTTTTGTCTGCCGAAAGAAGTAAAAAATACCCTCTTCCTCCAGCAATCGGCTGACGAAATTGAAATCGGTCTCACGGTATTGCACGCAGTAGTCGCGCACGGTGTAGCTGGCATTGAGCGAGTAGGCGACATCGATTTCATAGTCGGCCAGTACCGACTTGACAATCTCGACCACCGACATGCTCTGAAAAATACGCATGTCGGCCGAGCGGGTCAACAGCCAGAGCGCGGGCCTAACGGTCAGCCGGTAGCTGAATTGCCGCCCGTCCACACCGTCGAAACCGAACGCGGTCACCAAGCCGTGAAACCACCGCTTAGCGTCATTTTTATCCACCAGCAGGGCTATTGAAGCCGGGGTACCGAGCAGGTCGTCCGCCGAGAGGTTGGCGTCGTCAGACAGCGCGACGATCTGATATTCGAACAGCGTCGAGATCTCTTCGTGCGCCGTCATCGAACGCAAGCGCAGCGCAGCGCCCTTGACCGTGGTCAATTCGATTTGGAATGCAGCTGTCGTTGTTGTTG
>JBIIVZ010000500.1:0-2704 GCA_044339175.1 Roseateles sp. | reverse complement strand
AAGCCCGTCAGCGCCTGGTCGCGGGCCGCGCGGTGCTCCTGCTCCTGCTGCGCCCAGGCCGAAAAGCTCGCACACAGCGCTTCAAAATAAGCGTTCAGCTCGGTGGCCGAACAACGCTCGGTCAGCAACGTTTCGGTCTGCGTGTTGATGTCGAAATAGACCAGCGCCAACTCGATGTCGGTCAAGCCCTGTTGCTGGCACAGCAGCGCGCCATAGACCTTCACTTGCGCCCAGTGCAGGTGGCGGTGGTTGTCCGGCATCTGGTCGAGCCGGCCTTTGTAGGTCTTGACCTCTTCCAGGCGGTTCAGCAGCGGGTCGTAGCCATCGGCGCGGCCGCGCACCTGCAGTTGCTGGTGTTGGCCGCTCAGGGCCAGCTCGGCTTGATAGTGGGGGCCGCGCCGCCCGGCCACCAGCGCGTGGCCGGCCATGCCTTCCTGCGCGGTGGGGGCGGGGGTGAAGCGCAGGTCGAGGTCTCCGCGCTTGGCGGTGAACTCGCACAGCGCCCGCACCGCCACCGTGTACGGTTTCAAGCGGCACTGTCCCCGGCCGCTGTGTCGTCAGTCGGTGCGGGCTCCGCCAGCCCTGGCGCGCCCAGCAGGGTTTGTTCCGGGTCGGCATTCGAGCGCAGCGGTGTCGCCTTGGCAAGGGCCAGCCAGACGGCAAACGGCAGCTCGCAGGGCGCGTGGCGGGCCGGCCGCAACAGCTCCAACCGTCCCGTGGCAATGTCGCCGTGCAGCACCCACAGGCCGAAGGCGGCGGGGATTTCTTGCGGCTCGGCAAGGCCGGCCGGGAACACGTAATAGCACTCGCAGCACAGCCATTGATAAGACTCGCGCTTGGCCGCGTGGCGCAGGTCCGACAGCAGGTCGGCGCGGCTGACTTTGATTTCATGCACGACCGGCTGCAGATAATTTTCAACCGTCGTGTTGCGGACCGAAAACAGATCCGGTCGGGCGATTCGCCATTGAATCTTGGCGACCTTGCCGCTGGCGGGCAGGTGCTCGGGTGGGGTGTCAGTCGCGAGGTCGCTGTCCTGGAAGAACTCGCCATTCGCCGGATTGCTTGGGGGTAATGAGGTGGGCAAGGCGGCAGGCAGCGCGGCACCGTCCGGCTGGACCTGTGCCCGCAGCGACAACTCACGCCAGACGACCCGGCCGTGGCTGATCAACTGCTGGCCCATCCGCTGGGCCAACTGGTCGTGCCGGCTCAAAGCGCGTTGGTTGCCCTGCCTGGCAGCGGCCAGCAACTGGATGCCGAGCTCGGTCAGCCGCAGCGTCGGCGAGCCAGCGTCGCTTATCGGCGACCATTGCACCCAGCCCGCCGCCAATAAATCAATCTCCAACGCATCCTGACAAGGCCAGCCACCCGACCGCCAGATCTTCATCAAGCGAGATAAATGGGCCCGACTGGGCTTGATCGGCAGTGGAGGCAGCGCGGGCGCGGCTTGTAAGTCGGTGCTGAGCATGGCTGCGGGCAGGGCTGGGGCTGAAAACCGATGACTGTACAAGATTACAGTGGTCAGCTCCTGCGGAGCGCTCGTCGCATGGCGGCCACGCAGTAGAAAACGTAAGTTTCAGCGCAGCCAAAATCGCCCGCCCTCAAGCCTTTTTCAAGAACTCCGACTTCAGCATGAAGCGGATGCCGAAGGTCTTGCCGCCGCCTATCCTTCGGCTGCTCAAGCGCCCAGGCTCCTAGCCGCACCCGGACGCCGGAGCACCGCCACGGGGCTGAATGGCTCTCAGCTCCAGCTCAAATCAACCCGACTCAGCGGCAACTGCCGCACCCGCTTGCCCGTGGCCGCAAAGATGGCATTGCACACAGCCGGGGCCAGCGGCGGCAGCGCCGGCTCACCCAGGCCGGTGACGGGCTGCTTGCTGCGCAGAAAATGCACATCCACCTGGGTGGGTGAATCGGCCATGCGGAGCAGCGGGTAGTCGGTGAAGTTGCTTTGGACGATGCGGCCGCGCTGGATGTCGAGCTCGGCGAACATCAGGGTGCCCAGGCCGTCGAGCACCGAGCCTTCGACTTGGTTCTCGGCACCGCTGAGGTTGACGATCTGCGAGCCGATGTCAGAGACCACCACCACCCGGTCGACCTTCAACACCCCGGCCTTGCTCACCGTCACCTCGGCCACTTCGCCGATGTAGCCGCGGTGGCTGAAGTGAAACGCCATGCCCTGGCCTTGGCCGCGCGGGAGCTTCTTGAGGCCCCAGCCGGCCTTGTCCGCCAGCTCGCGCAGCACCGCCTTCATGCGGCCGGCGTCGTAGGGCGGGCTGCCCTTGCCGGTGCCGGCCACCAGGTCCTGCTCACCCAACAACTCCAGCCGGAAGGCCAGCGGGTCGCGTCCGGCGGCGTGGGCCAGCTCGTCGATGAAGCTCTGAAACACCCAGGCAAACACATTGCTGCCCGGGGCTCGCCAAGGCCCCATCGGGATACCGCATTCCAGCGGCGTTTGCTCCAGCAGGCAGTTGGCGACCCAGCGGCCGGGGAATTCGTCGCCGGATAAATTGGCACCGCTGCCGGGTTGCAATACCGATTTGCCGTCCTGGGTGACGCGGTTGGCAAAGGTGACGAAGTGGTTGTGCCAAGCGCTCAGCTTGCCGCCGCCGTCCAGCCCACCGCGCAGATAGTGGAAGCCGCCGGCGCGGTAATGGTCGTGGCGGATGTCGTCTTCACGCGACCAGGTCAGCTTGACCGGCGCGTT
>JBIIVZ010000499.1:0-2710 GCA_044339175.1 Roseateles sp. | reverse complement strand
CACCTCGGGAGTGGTGGTGATTCTCGGCGGCAACTCCACGGACGAGACGGGGCCAACCGAAAGGTCCTTGGCAACCATCACCGGGGCTCCGGCAACCTGTTCAGCCGAACCCAGAACCACAGCCGGCACTGACGGCTTTGCAATAGGACTCAGCGTGGGCTCCACGCCCACAAGTTGCCCGACTCGAGTAGAAGACAACAGACTGCTAGCAAGCGCCGTACTGTCCAAGTGGGCCGCACCCTGACTTTGCTCAGGCATCAAATAGATCGCATCAACGCCCTTGCTTGCCTGCAAAGCCGTTTCAACTGGTACCCCACCTGCTGCTACTCCGTCCAGCAGCAAGCCACTCTGTGGCTTGCTATGTCCGTTCAACTCGGCGAGCGGTGCAACGGGAGAAATTGCCGCGCGCGCACTGACGGAAACAACTTTGTTGTTGGTCTTTTTGGACATGGGATTTCACTCGATGAATGCATAGCTCGTATTTCCGCCTTCGCAGGCGCTTTGAGCTTGCCAATGATTTTTACAAGTGCGTTGAAGTGCGCACTGGTCAAGCCTTGCTGGAGCCAGCGCGGGGATTTCCACGAGCCCTGAAAGGTAGGAATGCGCTACTGAGTCAACCGTCCAGCGTCGAGTGCTTCGCCGACATTCCAACGAGATTACGCCGCCACTCCCTAACGAAATTATTTAGCGCAATACGCCTACCCGTCGCGGCCGATCTTGCTGCTTGAGCTTGCGGGCCGTCTTGCCCGCCCCATGTGTTTTTCGCCATCGCGACCTCCCCAGGTGCTTTGAATTAGTAAAACCAAGGCTTACCGGCAAAATTGACAGCCTGTCAGGTTTTGGCTGGTTATGAATTTGCCATCCAAACAGTTCAGGCTCTTTCGCTCGAAATATTTATGTTGCTGATTCTGAGGCTTGGGGCAAGATTTTCGGCATGGGATTACCCAGTTCACCCCCCTTGCTTGAGGGGGTGCGCCTGCGCTGGCTCAAAGTTATCTGTTCTGCAATGTGGTTACGGCGTTCAACTCGCTGACGGCCCGCGTCGGTGGCATGCGCCTTAGCAGTGGGAGTCAGCGAGGCGACGGACTCTAAAAGCGCAGCGCCGGTCGATCAAAGCGCAGGCTGCACGCTGCCAAAGCCTCGCAACACCTCCAGCACCGGCAAGGCACCGGGCGGCAATAGGTCGGGCGGGCGGTGGACCAGGGCCAGCTCGCGGGTCAGCGGGGGGTTGAGCGGGCGCAGTTGCAGGCGCTCATGCAAGCCCAAGGCGTGCGGTGCCTCGCTGCTTTCCAGCGGCAGGATCGCGGCGCCGTAGCCGGCCACCACCAGGCTTTTCATGGCCTCGGTGTAGTTCAGCTCAATGCGGGCCGAGGGGCTGAAGCCGGCTTGGCCGAACCAGGCCATCGTCTGTCGATACAGCTGCGTGCCGCTGCTGTTGAAGATCAGCGGCTTGTCGGCCAGCCAGGCGGGGCTGACTTCAGCCGGCGCGTCCCAGTCCGCCGGCAGGCAGGCCAGCATCGGATCAGTGCGCCAAGGGTGGCAGACCAGCCCAGCATCGGCCGGCATCGGCAAGCTGATCAGTCCCAGATCCAACTGGCCGGCGCGGATACCAGCCAGCGTGTCATGCGTGCCCAGCACCGCCACCTCCACCTCGATGTCCGGGTGTTCGCGGGCCAACAGCGCCAGCACTTGGGGCAGCAGATAGACGAGCACGCCAGTCTGGGTCGCCAATCTGACCTTGCCAGCCAAGCCTTGCGCGTGCCGGCGCACTTGCGCCATGGCGTCCTCGGCATCGCGCAGCAACAGACGGCCTCGTTGCACCAGCACCGCGCCGGCCGAAGTCAGCTGCACGCCTTGCTTG
This sequence comes from Roseateles sp., assembly GCA_044339175.1. Classification (GTDB taxonomy): domain Bacteria; phylum Pseudomonadota; class Gammaproteobacteria; order Burkholderiales; family Burkholderiaceae_C; genus Paucibacter_A. Next base: position 849 of record JBIIVZ010000499.1, on the reverse strand, counting down.
CTGCGCAGCATCAGCTTGGCGTCAAGGCGCGACTCCAGCTCGCTGATGTGCAGACTGATCGTGGGCGGTGCCAAATGCAAGGCCTGCGCCGCAGCGGCAAAACTGCCCAGGTCGGCAATCACTACCAAGCTGCGCAATTGGTCAAGGTTGAGGCTTCGCATCAGATTTCCTGCGCCAATCAGTCAGTTGATTCAGCTTTCCAAATCTTAGCTCGAGAGGGAGCATGCAGGCATTGCAAACCGCCCGAGACCGCCATGCATTCCGTCAAACAATTCCTCACCCGCTGGACGCAGGCCCGTGCAGCGCGCCGCCAGCAAGCCCGGGGCCGCGCCGAACTGCGGGCGATGGACTTGCCGGGGCTGCGCGACTTGGCGCTGGCTCCGGCCGAGGTCGAGTTCTGGCTGGCGCGCAGCGAGGCAAGTCAGCGGCCTAGTTGCCGGCCGTGATGCCGGCCTTGATGCCTGACCGATCCTCAAGCCACCCGCGTCAGCAGCGGCTGGCCCTTGAAATGCGCCTGCAAGTTGGCAAAGGCCAGCTGGCTCATGGCGGCACGGGTTTCATGGGTGCCGCTGGCGATATGGGGCGTGAGCACCACGTTGTCCAGCGCCAGCAGCGCGGGCGGCACTTGGGGCTCGTCGTCGAACACATCAAGCCCGGCACCGGCGATTCGGCCGGCCGACAGCGCTTGGATCAGCGCGTGCTCATCCACCACCGAGCCGCGCGCAATATTGATCAGGAAGCCGCTCGGGCCCAAGGCGTCCAGCATCGCCGCGTTGACGATGTGATGGGTGCGCGGGCCGCCGGGCAGGGTCAGCACCAGAAAGTCCGAGGCGCGGGCGAGGTCCAGCG
>JBIIVZ010000498.1:0-2715 GCA_044339175.1 Roseateles sp. | reverse complement strand
TGCACCTTGTGGGCGACGGACAGGCGCTCGAACGAGGCCACCATGCGCAGCAAGTCGTCGAGCCCCTGCATGGCCGGGCCGTCGGGCACCTCGACATCCTGGCAACCGGCCGGTTGCAAGTAGAACGCCACGGCGTCAAACACCATGTCTTGCTGCTCACCGGTCAGGCCGCCGGCCACACGCCGCCACAGAATCCACCATTCCGACCAATGCTGGGGCTCGCGGCTGAAGGCGATGCCGGGCTCGAACAAGGCCCAGAGCTGTTGCACGCGCCAGTCGTCCAGCGGCTGACCAAAGCCGGGGCGCAGCGCGTAGCCGACCCAGTTGAACCATTGCCGCTCATGGGCGGGCGAGCGGCGACGCCGCTTGGCACCGTCGAACAGCGCGGTGAAGACAGCGCGCAGCAGGGGCAGGTCCCAACTGTCGCGGCTGCCGGCCAAACGCTCCAACTGGACGCGCAATTGCTTGACGTCCTTGGGCTCCAGGGCGGCGCCCCGGCCACCGTAGATGCGCTCGATGGCGGCGCGCAGCTCTTTGATGTGGGGGTGTTGGGCCGGCTCATCCAGCAGCGCCGCAGCGTCGGCGCGCAACAAGAACTCCAACTGCCAGCGCTGGGTCGGGTCATCCACCGCCGTGCAGTGCATCTCCAGCGTGCCGACTTCCGTCAGCGCGGTGCTCAAGTACACCAGCACGTCGCGCGCCCGGCCCTCGGACGACACCACGGTGGCGACAGGCGGCAAGCGCACGAAGCGGCCCGGGCCTTCCGAAAGGTCGATCAGCTCGCCCGGCTGGTGGCCGGTGTCGGTGACGCTGGAGGCCAGATAAAAGCGCACCGGCCGCCCCAGCCGCAGCGCAAAGGTGCGCTCGGTCAGCGTCACGACCTGGCCTTCTTGGGCACCGTGGGCCAGCACACAGATACCGCGCTGGCTGGTCAGACCGTCGTCCAGCACCAAAAAATAGCTGCGCGCCGAGCCACCGGCAATGCGCGGTGCCCGGCCGGCACGGGCCAGCGCATAGGCCACCGCGCCGCGTGCCACGGCGGCGTCGAGCTGCGGGTTGTGCAGCAAATGCAGCGGCTGCGGGCTCCAGTCATTCAGCGTCTGATGCAAGCGCTGCACCAGCGGCTCGGCATGGAAGACGCCGCCGTTGAGCAGCAAGGTGTCGGGCAGCGCGCCCGGGTGGCGCTGCAAAAAGGCGGCGATGTGGCGGGTGATCGCGGCGTCCTGCGCATAGGGCAGGCCAAACGCCACCAGGCCGCTGCGGCTGCGCTGGACTTGGGCGTCAACAGCCACACGCGGAAAAAACCCCTCGACCAGCACCCGTTCCAGATCGGCCTGGGTCAGCGTGGCTGAGCGGGCATTGCCGATCAGTTGGGTCCCGCTGCCCAGCAGCGTGACCGGGGTGCTGGCCGGTGCCTCGGGGGCCAGCAACAGCTCCTTGGCGGCACGGCAGCGTTGGGTCAATTGCGCCAGTTGGGCGGCAGACAGGCGCTCGGCTCGGCCCAGGCGCTGCTCGACCAGCTGGGCCAGCGCCAGATCCATGTTGTCGCCGCCCAGCACCAGGTGGTCGCCGACGCCGCTGCGGGTCAGTTGCGGCTGGCCGTCTTGCCAATCGATATCGATCAGGGTCAAGTCGGTGGTGCCGCCGCCGACATCGCAGACCAGCACGCGGCGGCTCTGGGCCAGATCGGCGGCCAAGCTGTCGCGGTGGCTGTAGACCCAGTCGTAGAACGCCGCTTGCGGCTCCTCGATCAGGCGCACTGAGGCCAAGCCGGCCAGCGTGGCGGCCTCGACGGTCAAGACCCGCGCGGCTTCGTCAAACGAGGCCGGCACGGTCAGCACAATCTGCTGATGCTCCAGCAGCGCGCTCGGGTGCTGCGCATTCCAGGCCGCACGCACGTGGGCCAGCAGGCTGGCACTGGCCGCCAGCGGCGAGACCTTCTCCACGTCAGCCGGCGCGCCCCAGGGCAGGATAGGCGCGCTGCGGTCCACCCCGGCGTGCGAGAGCCAGCTCTTGGCACTGGCCACCAAGCGGCCCGGCACCTGAGCGCCCAACTGTTGCGCAAAGCGGCCCAGCACAGCGGCCTCAGCGCTAGTCCACGGCAATTGCAGATCGGCCGGCACCAGCGTGCCGGGTGCCGGATGGAAGCGCAGCGAAGGCAGCAGCGGCAGCGCGGCGACCTCGCCCGCCGCCACCAGTTGCTCGATGTTGAACAGCTCAATTTGCGCCGACCCGAGCTCATTACCCTCAGAAAGCTCAGTGAAAGCGAGCACCGTGTGGGTGGTGCCCAGGTCGATACCGACGATGAAACGGGTCATCGTTCTAGCGCACCGGGTTGGCCGAGTTCTCGACGTCCGCACGCACCTCGAACTCGACCTTCCAGCCCGCTCCGCCGTTGCGCGGCACCGCCAGCAGCTCCAGCGTGCCGGATTCGGTCACGCGGGCATGCAGCTTGACGGCCACGACTTCGCCCGCAGCGCGGCCCTCGGCGGGCAAGTTGGCTTCGATTTCGGCCAACTCCTGCAACTCGTCCGGGGTCCAAAAGTCGAGCAGCAGGCCGACCGTGTCCTGACGCCGCACCGAAGAGCCAAAAAAGCGGAAGCGCACCGGCTCGCCGACCACCAGGCCGAACTCCTGCGCGGGCAGCGCGGCCTCGGAGCCTTCTTCCATGCCGAACGGCGCGACGCACAGCGCTTGCACCGGCGGCTCCATGCC
>JBIIVZ010000497.1:0-2729 GCA_044339175.1 Roseateles sp. | reverse complement strand
TGGGTCACGGCTTGCTGAGCCACAACGTGCTGGTCTACCTGGCCTTCGCGCTGGTGGCGGCGGTGTGGTTTTTTCTGGAACGCACCAAGCCGGGCCTGCGTCTGCGCGCGGTGGGCGAGAACCCGGCCATGGTCGATGCGGCCGGCGTCTCGGTGGCCAAGTTGCGCTACATGGCTTTGCTGATCAACGGCCTGCTGTGCGGCTTGGCCGGCAGCTATCTGGTGCTGGCGCAGAACGCCTCTTTCTCGCCGAACATGACGGCGGGACGCGGCTATATCGCACTGGCCGCAATGATTTTTGGCAAGTGGAAGCCGCTGCCGACGATGTTCGCATGCCTGTTGTTCGGTTTTCTGGACGCGCTGGCCATCCGCTTGCAAGGTGCTGTGCTGCCCGGTGTGGGCGAAGTGCCTGTGCAGCTGATCCAGGCGCTGCCGTATCTGCTCACCGTCGTGTTGCTGGCCGGCTTTATCGGCCAAGCCACGGCACCCAAGGCACTGGGCCTGCCCTACATCAAGGAACGCTGAATATGAATATTTCTGCCGACATGCAACAGCGCTTGCTGGCCGCCTCGCTGGCCGCGCGCGCGCATTCCCATTCGCCTTATTCCAACTACGCGGTGGGGGCGGCGGTGCTGGATGAGCAGGGCCGCATCCACGTCGGCGCGAACATCGAGAACGCCGCCTATCCGCAAGGCTGCTGCGCCGAGGCGACCGCGCTGGGTGCCCTGGTGATGGCCGGCGGCAAGCAGGCCGTGGCCGTGCTGGTGACCGGCCCCGGGCCCGATGTGATCACGCCTTGCGGCGGCTGCCGACAAAAGCTGCGGGAATTCGCCGGGCCGGAGCTGCTCATCATCGCTGGCGACCCGTCCGGTATCCAACAACAATGGACGCTGGAACAGCTCTTGCCGTTCAGCTTCGGCCCAGCACATCTGGGCAACTCCGTGACGACGCAACCCAAGGAAAACACATGACAGATCGAAAAACTCTCGCGTTGGCGGTGACCGAAAGCGCCGCCAAATTGCAGGCCCTGTTCGGCGACGCGCCGGCGGTGGCAGTGGTGTTGGGCTCCGGTTGGGCCGGTGCGGCGAGCTTGGTGGAAGACGCCCAGCATTTGTCCTATGCCGAGCTGTCCGCCTTCCCGCAGCCCCAGGTGGAAGGCCATGTGAACGAGATCGTGGTCGGCCACATCAGCTCCAAGACCGGCCGGCAGCGCGTGGTGATGTTGCGCGGCCGCGCCCACACCTACGAGACCGGCGATTGCAGCGGCATGGCCGGTGCCTTGCGCACGCTGAAGCGCTGGGGCGTCAAGGTGCTGTTGCAGACCAACGCCTCCGGCTCCTTGCGGACCAATATGGCGCCGGGCAGCCTGATGCTGATCAGCGACCACATCAACGCACCGCAGCGCTCGCCGCTGGTGGGCGAGCCGGGCAGCGAGCGCTTTGTCGACATGAGCCATGCCTACGACGCCGAGTTGCGCACCCATGCCCAGAAAGTGGCGAAAGACCTCAACTTGATGCTGGGCGAGGGCGTCTATTGCTGGGCGCTGGGCCCGCAGTTTGAAACGCCGGCGGAGATCCGCATGTTTGCCGCCTGGGGCGCGGACGCCATCGGCATGAGCACCGTGCCGGAGACCATCCTGGCTCGCCATGCCGGCCTGCGCGTGATGGGCCTGGCGTTGATGACCAATATGGCGGCCGGCCTGTCCGCCGAAGCGCTGACCCATGCGCTGACGCTGCAGCAGGCGCAGTTGTCGGGCGAGCGTGCGTCACGCTTCCTGGCTGCCGTGGTGGCCGGCATGGCCGATCTGCCGTCGCTGCGCGCCTGATGGATGCTCTCGCCCAAGCCGCGCTGCAAGCGCTGCAATGCCTGGACCTGACCAGCCTGAACGAGGCCGACACGGCGGCGGACATCGAGCAGCTGTGCCGCCGCGCGCAAAGCCCGTTCGGCGCGGTGGCGGCCGTGTGTGTCTGGCCGCGCTTTGTGGCGCAGGCGCGGGCGCTGCTGCCGCCAGCGATCCGCGTCGCTGCGGTGGCCAACTTCCCCGACGGCTCGCTCGACTTGGTGCGCGTGTTGGCGGAAGTGCAGCAAATTGCCGCCGCCGGTGCCGATGAGGTCGATGTGGTGCTGCCCTACCGGGCGCTGCAACAGGGCCAGATCAGTGCGTGCGCCGAGTTTTTGGGTGAGGTGCGCCACGCCAGCCGGCCGTTGACGCTGAAGCTGATCATCGAAAGCGGCGAGTTGCAAATGCCCGCGCTGATCGTCCAAGCCACGCGCATGGGCTTGATGGCCGGTGCCGACTTCATCAAAACCAGCAGCGGCAAGACGCCGGTGTCGGCCACGCCGGCGGCGGCGCGGCTGATCCTGCAAGAAATCGCCGGCAGCGGCTTCGGCTCGGCCGGGTTCAAGGCGTCCGGCGGCATTCGCACAGTGGCCGAGGCGCAGGTCTATCTGGCCCTGGTCGAGGCCAGTCTGGGCGCGGCGGCCGTGAACCCGCAGCGCCTGCGCTTTGGGGCCAGCAGCTTGTTGAACGACATCGAAGCGGTGTTGTCGGGCAAGGCCGCTGCGTCCAACGCGGCCCCTTCACCCATTGGCGTCTACTGAATCATGCTGGCCCAAGAAATCATCCGCGCCAAGCGCGGCGGTCAGGCCTTGACCGAGGCGCAGATTCAATCGTTTGTGCGCGGCTTGGTGGACGGCAGTTGGAGCGAGGGCCAGATTGCCGCTTTAGGC
>JBIIVZ010000496.1:0-2737 GCA_044339175.1 Roseateles sp. | reverse complement strand
ATTCTCGACCTCAGCCTGGGTGGCTTGGCCCTGTGGCTGCCGCCGGAGATCACGCCCTTCGAGCCTGGCAGCCTGCTGCCCGCCGTGCAGGTCGAGTTGAACAGCGGCACCCGCTTTCAGGCAGCCATGCAATTGCAAAACAGCCACACGGGCGACGCCTCGGGCCGACAAATGGGCCTGTCCTTTGCGCAGATCAACGCGGCGGCCGAGCGCGAGTTGCAGCTCTACATCGAGCAGATCCAAAGGCGCACTCGGCTGCTGCATAGAGCCTGAGCGTGACCGGCACGGCTCGGTGGTTGTGCGAGCAACGCCGCACGCAAGATCACGCACACAAGATGACCGCTCGCCGCCCAGCCCGACGCGGGCCAAGATCCGCCCTGCCCGGAACCGGTTGGGCCTACAACAGGCCGCTGCGCCTCAAACCTGCATATTCATGATTTCGGAATAGGCCGACACCAGCCGATTGCGCACTTGCAGCGTGGCTTGAAAGCCGATCTGGGCTTTTTGCATCGACACCATCGTCTCCTCCAAGCTGACGTTGGGGTTGTCGAGCTGTACCTCGCGCTGCAGGCGGGACGCTTCGTTCTGGGCCTGGCTGACGCCCTTCATCGCCTGCGCCATCGCGTCGCCAAAGCTGGCACCCGCTGTGGCCGCAGTGCCGCTTGGAGCCACCGAACGGGCAAGCGGCATCCCATTGACACCCAGGCCAGCGCGGGCGGCGGCTTGGGCGAAATCAAATGGTTTGAGCTTCATGTCCATCGGGACCTCCAGAGTCTTCTCCGCCCTGAGAGCGGAGGAATGAGACGGACTGTAGCCAGACTCCTGAAGTTTGAAGCGGGGAACTGCACAAGGTTCTTCGGCTTGTTCGCGGCTTTTCTGAAGGCCAAAACACAAATAATTCAAGGCATCGGGTAAACCGCCACTCATTCCCAGCCTCACACCACCCTGACGGCGCTTTCAAGTCCGCACGCTTTCCTTCAGTTCGCCGCCCCCAGTTTTCCGCACCGCCAGTCTCCCGAAGCCGCCCCATGGACACCGCACTCAGCAGCCCCACCGTCAACACGCTTCAACTCACCCAAGGCGGCGAGCGACCCAACTTTGGTGCCCGCCTGGCCGCACTGCCAGCGCGCAACAAATTCATGATGGGTGCCGGCATCGCGCTGTTGGCCGCTGCGGTGCTGGCAATCACGATGTGGTCGGGTCAAGGTGACTTCCGCCCGTTGTTCACCGGCTTGTCGGACAAAGACGGCGGTGCGGTGATTGCACAACTGGCGGCTTTGAACGTGCCCTACCGCAACGAGCCCGGCGGCTCGATTCTGGTGCCCGCCTCGCAGGTCTACGACGTGCGCATGAAGCTGGCCTCGGCCGGCCTGCCCAAGGGCAGCACGGTCGGCTTCGAGCTGATGGACAAGACCTCCATCGGGCAGACGCAATTCAATGAACGGCTGAACTTCCAGCGCGGCCTGGAAGGCGAATTGACCCGCACCATCACCGCCCTGGCCGACGTGCTCGATGCGCGCGTGCACTTGGCGATGCCGCAACAGAACGGCTTTTTCCGCGAACAGCAAAAGCCCAGCGCCTCGGTGATGCTGACGCTGCGCGGCGGCCGTGCGCTCGACCGCGCCCAAGTGGCCGGCATCGTGCATCTGGTCTCCGCCAGCGTGCCCGAGCTGTCGCCCAAAGCGGTCAGCGTGCTCGACCAGACCGGTGCCCTGCTGTCCACCACCACCAACGACGGCGGCAGCGGGCTGGACAGCCAACAGCTCCAGTACAAGCAGCAGATCGAAGCCAACTTCAACAAGCGCATCTATGAGTTGCTGGAGCCAGTGGTGGGGCGTGAGAACCTGCGCGCCACCGTCACCGCCGAGGTCGATTTTTCGCAAGTGGAATCAACCGCCGAAGAGTTCAAGCCCAACCAGGGCCAGAACATCAACAGCTCGGTGCGCAGCTCGCAAACCAACGAGGCCATCAACAGCACGCCAGCCCCGGCGACCGGCGTGCCCGGTGCCGCCACCAACCAACCACCGACGCCTGCCACCGCGCCCATCGTCGGTGCCGCTGCGCCGCTGCAAGCCGCTGGCGGCAACCCAAGTGCCAGCACCCGCAAAGAGGCCGTCACCAACTTCGAACTCGACAAAACAGTGCGCGTGACCCGCAACGCCACCGGCACCGTGCGCCGCCTGAACGCGGCCGTGGTGATCAACCACCGCACCACCACCGATGCCAAGGGCAAGGTCAACAACGAGCCGGTGTCGCAAGAGGAGCTGGACAAGCTGACCGCGCTGGTGAAAGAGACGATGGGCTTCAGCCAAGAGCGCGGCGATTCGCTGAAGATCATCAGCGCGCCGTTCCTGATCGACAAGCAAGACGTCGTCAACCTGCCGCTGTGGAAGCAACCGTTTGTGCTGGACATGGTGCGCGCCGCAGCGGTGCCGGTGGCCCTGGTGCTGGTGGCCCTGATTGCCGTCTTCGGCATGGTGCGCCCGGCCATTCGCGCCGCCAACCCGCCGCCGCTGCCCGTCAATGGCAAGGACGGCGCGCAGCAACTGAATGCCATCGTCGATGACACCCATGAATTGCCCGCACTCGGCGGCCCTGGTGCCGCTGGCAGCTTGCCCGCCCTGGCCGGCCCGGTGGTCAACGAACGCCTGGAGCGGGCCCGCTTGCTGGCCCGCGAAAACCCGATCGCGGTCGCCAACATCATGCGGTCCTGGATCGCCGGCGAGGCGGCCTGATC
>JBIIVZ010000061.1:0-9718 GCA_044339175.1 Roseateles sp. | reverse complement strand
GTCACCCTGGCCCCGAGCAAACCGGCACTCAGCACCGGTCATCTTGATACCAATTACGCCGCTGCGTTGAGTGGCATGGGCGTGGCCGGCCTGCCATCTTTCTTGATCGAGGATGCCTTGCAGGAGCATGCGCTGGAACGCGTGCTGCCCGAATGGCGCTTGTACAGCCTGACGATCTGGGCCGCCATTCCATCGCGCAAATACCTGCCGGCCCGGACTCGCGTCTTCCTTGATTTCCTGCTTGAAATCTTCGGCGGCGAAGATCGAGATCCCTGGTTGGCTGCGGCCGGCTGCGCGACTCGAAAATAAGGGGCTGGCCCGGCGGATCAGCGCAGAGTAAACCCTGTTTCGACCAGCGTGCCTTGCAGGTCTTGCAGCAACTGCGTCAGCGGGCCCAGTTGCACATAGCGGGTCGAAACCTTGACGGCGTAGGCAAAAAAGCGCGGCAGATCTTCGGCATAGACCGGCTTGCCGTCACGGTGCTTGAGGCGGCAGAAGAGGCCCAGAATCTTCAGATGACGCTGCAGTCCGGTCCACTCCAGCTGCTGCCAAAAGCTGCCGAAATCGTCACCGACCGGCAGCTTGGCCTTGCGCGCCTGCTCCCAGTAGCGGATGGCCCAGTCGAGTTCCTGCTCTTCGTCCCAGGAGATGAAGGCGTCGCGCAGCAGCGAGGCGAGGTCATAGGTGATCGGGCCGCGCACCGCGTCCTGGAAGTCGAGCACGCCCGGGTTGCCCAGGGCCGGGTCGCAGACCATCAAATTGCGCGGCATGAAGTCGCGGTGCATCGCCACGCACGGTTGCTCGACGATGTTTTTCACCAGCAGGTCGCAGGTGTGCTCCCACCACTTTTGATGCACACCGGTCCACTGGCGGCCGAATTCCTTGCCCACGCACCAGTCGATGAAGATCTGCAACTCGCGCCGCACCAGGGTTTCGTCGTAAGCGGGCAGGCGGCTCGCGTCGCCCTTCAATTGCCATTGCAGCAGCGCCTGGGTGGCCGCGCGCATCAGGCGGTCGGCCTCGGCCGGGTTGGCGCTGGCCGGGTCTTGTGCGGTCAGCAAGGCTTGCAGGTAGGGCAGGGTGCCGAGGTCGGTGAGCAGAAAAAAGCCTTGCGCTTCGTCGGCCGCATAGATTTGCGGCACATGCAGGCCGCATTCGCTCATCTGGGCGGCCACCGCGATGAAGGCCTGTGAGTCATTGCTCTCGGGCGGCGCATCCATCACGATGAAAGAGCCGGCCGTGCGGGTCAGCACCCGAAAGTAGCGTCGCGAGCTGGCGTCGGCAGCGGCTGGTTGCAGCGTTTGCGGCTGCAACTGGTGGGGCTCGATCAAGCTCTCCAACCAGCTTTGAAAGTTTGCGGCGCGGGCCGGATTTGGCCATTCGATGGGATTCATGGGGATGCAGTACTTCGTTTGAATAGCGGGGCGAAGAGGCCGGTGGCGGCCTCATGGATAATGGGCAGGACTGTCGCAAAACCGTCCCAGCGTCGTTCTTCCGCCTTGCCGTACAGGCGTACTGTCTACGGCGTCATGCCTAGCTGGAGCGATTTTGCGTAAGTCCCATAGATTTTACAAACCGCCAGCTGCGGCGCGGTGCCGGGCTCCATCGAGCCGCCAGGGCTCTCGCTGCGGTGCCCGCAACGCCGACCCTTGAACTTGCCTGCCGACGCTGTGCCGCGCCCATTGTCCCCAATCTCTACTGCCGCTCTTCTTGCCCTTCTTGCTCTGCCAGCCCGCTCAGGCCGCGCCGTGCCTGCCCGGTCGCGGTTGAGCCTGTTGAGTCTGCTGTGCCTGTTTGCGCCGGGCCAACTGCAAGCGCAAACCTCGGAGCTTGAATCTGGTGCCGAATCGCTGCGCTTGCGCCCGGTCAAGGTGCTGGGAGCCAACGCCAACAGCCAGAGCAAAGTTGAGACCAAACCGGCGCTGGTGCTGAGCGCCAAGCGCTTGAGCAGCCAGTTGGATCAGCAGTCGCAGGCCGAGGGCGATGCCGAATTGCGCTATGGCGACTTGTTGATGCGGGCCCAGCAAATCAATTACGGCACGGCCGACGACTTGGTACGGGCTCGTGGCGAGGTCGAGGTCAGCCGCTCCGGCAGCGTCTTCAAAGGGCCGGAGCTGAGCATGTATGTCAGCCGCTTCGAGGGCGAATTCGTCAATCCGACCTATTTCTTCTCGCAAACCGGCGGCGGCGGGCGGGCCGAGCGGCTGGTCTTCACCGACGCCGATCATTTGCGCGCCGATTTCGGCACCTACAGCAGCTGCCCGGTCAACGAGGCCAACCCGGAGCCGGCTTGGCAGATCAGTGCGCGCAGCCTTGCGATGGATTTCGAGACCAACGTGGGCCAAGCGAGCGGCGCGGTGCTGCGCTTTTACGGCGTGCCGATTCTGGCGGCCCCGGCGCTCAGCTTCCCGCTGGGCAGTCAGCGCAAGTCCGGCTGGCTGCCGCCGAACATCAATGTGGACAACCGCAGCGGCTTCGAGTTGGGCATGCCGTATTACTGGAATATTGCCCCGCAGCGCGATGCCACGCTGACCCCGTTCATGATGACGCGCCGCGGCGTCGGCCTGGACAGCGAGTTCCGTTACCTGGAACCCGGCCACACCGGCGTGCTGGGCTTGGCCTTGCTGCCCAAGGACAACATCACGCACAACAGCCGCTGGGCCATCAATCTGGCGCAGGACGGGGCGGTGGAGGCCGGTGCCGATTGGCGCTATCGCTTGCGCGCCGAACGCGTCTCCGACGAGGACTATTGGAAAGACTTGCCCAAGCGCCTGCAGAGCCAGACGCAGCGCTTGCTGGCCAGCGACTTCCAGCTCAGCCGCAGCCGCGAGCTGCCTTGGGGCGAGGCGCAGGCCTATGCCCGTGTGCAGCGCTGGCAGGTGTTGCAGGATGTCGATCCGCTGGTGCGCTTCAATTCGCCCTACCAGCGTTCGCCGCAAGTCGGCTTGCGCCTCAAAACTGCCGCCGATGACGCGGTGCTGGACGGCTTCATGCCCTGGGGGCGGCGCGCCCGGCTGGAGGGCGCGGTCGAGCTGGAATACAACCGCTTTGACCTGCCGCCGTCGGCGCTGGCCAACCCGCTCATCCCCTTGCCCACTGGCCAGCGCGCGCATGTGCTGGCCCACGTCAGCGTGCCGATGGGCGGTGCAGCTTGGTGGCTGATACCGCGCTTGGCCGTCAACACCGCGCAATATTCGCTCGATCAGCCGCTGGCCGATGGCCGTCGCTCGCTCGGGCGCAGCATTCCCACCTTCAGCCTCGACCACGGGTGGGTGTTCGAGCGCAGCACCGCGCTGTTCGGACGTGACCTGATGCAGACGTTGGAGCCGCGCCTTTTCTACGTCAACACGCCGTACCGGGCGCAGCAGGATCTGCCCAATTTCGATGCGGCGGCCAAGGACTTCAATTTCGATTCGATCTACACCGAAAACCAATTCTCGGGGGTCGACCGCGTGTCTGACGCCCACCAGTTGACGCTCGGAGGTTCGAGCCGCTGGATCAACGCGGAGAAGGGTGAGGAGCTGTTGCGCTTGGGTCTGGTGCAGCGTTATTTGTTCCGCGACCAGCAGATCACCCCGGAAAGCAGCACCGTGACGCAGCGCTTCTCGGACCTGCTGCTGTTCGGCTCTGGGCATTTGAATGAACATTGGTGGGCCGATGCGGCGGTGCAGTACAGCCCGTCGCTGGGCCACTCGGAGCGATCGGTGATGCGGGCACGTTATTCGCCCGGACCGTTCCGCACGGTCAGTGCCGCTTACCGCTTGGCGCGTGGGCAGAGCGAGCAAGTTGAAATCGCTTGGCAATGGCCGCTGTACGGGCACAAAGATCGCATGGAGTCGCGCATCGCATCGAGTGCCTCTGGCGGCGGTTGTGCGGGTGCCTGGTACAGCGCCGGGCGCGTGCAGTACAGCTTGCGCGACAAAAAGCTGACCGACTCTGTGCTGGGCGTTGAATATGACGCCGGCTGCTGGGTGCTGCGGGCGGGGGTCGAGCGAGTCTCGACCGGCCGTGCCGAAACCAATACGCGCTTGATGCTGCAAATGGAGCTGGTGGGCTTGTCCCAGCTGGGCTCCAATGCGCTCAAGGTCTTGAGGGACAATATCCCCGGTTACCGACAGCTGAGCCCTGACCGCTCGGCAAGCCCTGAAGCTCCCCTATGACCTATTTGTCGACTCGATTCCTTGCGCCGCTGTCACCGCCCCTGTCGGGCGGCTGGCTGGGCGCTGCGCTGTTGCTGGGCTTGCTGGCGATTCAGCCGGCCGCAGCCCAATCGCGCTCCACGCCGCTGCAGCCGGGCGACTACATCGCTGCCGTGGTCAATCAGGACGTGGTGGCCGCCAGCGAGGTGACGTTGCGCACCGAAAAGTTGCGCCAGGACGCCAAGCAACGCGGCGAAGTGATGCCCGACACCGTCGCCCTGCACAAGCAGGCGTTGGAGGCTTTGATCGAAGATCGGGTGTTGGTCACGAATGCGCGCGAAAGCGGTGCCAAAGTGGATGACCCGGAACTGGATCGGGTGGTCGGCAACGTGGCCGCCCAGAACAAGCTGACGATGGAGCAATTGCGCGCTCGACTGAAGCTGGACGGCGTCGATTACCGCGGCTTTCGTGAAAACCTGCGTGATCAGCTGATGACCGAGCGCGTGCGCGAGCGCGAAGTGCAGGGCCGCATCCGCATCACCGACGGCGACATCGACAAGTATCTCGACCAGCGCCGCGATCAGTTGAGCCTGGTGGGTCAGCTCAATATTGGGCAAATCCTGGTGCCGGTGCCGGAGGGTTCGAGCGAGGCCGTCGTGGCGGAGCGTCGGGCGCGCGCCGAAGCCGCTTTGGCTCGCGTCAAGGCCGGCGAAGACTTCGTCAAGGTCGCACGTGAAATTTCCGAAGATGGCAACAAGGAGCGCGGCGGCGAGATTGGCTTGCGCCCGGCCGAGCGCCTGCCCGATGTGTTTGTGCAGGCCGTCAAAGGTTTGAACAGCGGCCAATTGAGCCCTGAGCTGCTGCGCTCCGGTGCCGGCTTTCACGTGCTGAAGGTGATCGAGCGTCAGGGCACGGGGTCACTGACCTCGGTGGTGCAGACGCGTGCACGCCACGTGCTGTTGCGGCCGTCCGCGCAATTGACGGCTGAAGTGGCGGCGCGCCGCTTGGCCGAGTTCAAGCGTGCGATCGAGTCCGGCAGCACCAGCTTCGAGGCGGTGGCCCGCGACAATTCTGAGGACGGCAGCGCGCCCGAAGGCGGCGATCTCGGTTGGATGTCGCCCGGCGGCTTTGTGCCCGAATTTGAAGAAGCGATGAATGCGCTGCCGCTGGGCGGTATTTCGGCACCGGTGCCCTCGCGTTACGGTATGCATTTGATTCAGGTCCGGGAGCGGCGCACGACTGAAATCGAAATGAAACAACTGCGTGAGCAAGCTCGCACCGCCCTGCGCGAAGCCAAATACGAAGACGCCTACAAAGAGTGGGTCAAGGAATTGCGCGCTCGCGCCTTCGTTGAGCTGCGCGAGTGGCAAGACTGAGCGGGCCGGAATCATGGCTCAGCACATAGCTCGCAAACGCTTCGGTCAGCATTTCTTGACCGACGTCCACATCATCGAATCGATCTGCGACGCGATTGATCCCAAAGCCGGTGAAGCGGTGATCGAAATCGGCCCCGGCTTGGGTGCCTTGACCCTGCCGCTGCTCAAGCGCATACCGGCGTTCAGCGTGATCGAACTGGACCGCGACCTGGCGGCCAAGCTGCGCAGCCGCCCGGGTCTGGATGTGATCGAGTCCGACGTGCTGCGTGTCGATTTTGCCGCCCTGGCCGCGCTGAAGGGCCAGCGCTTGCGCGTTTGTGGCAACCTGCCCTACAACATTTCGACGCCGATACTTTTTCATCTTTTGGGCTTTGTCGAACATGTGGTCGACCAGCACTTCATGTTGCAAAAGGAAGTGGTTGACCGCATGGCGGCCTCACCCGGCTGCAAGGACTACGGCCGGCTGACGGTCATGCTGCAGTGGCGTTATGCCATCGAAGCGGTGTTCGATGTGCCGCCGACGGCCTTTGATCCGCCGCCGCGTGTCAACTCCGCCATTGTGCGGATGCAGCCTTATGCCGTGCCGCCGGTCATCGACCGGGTGCTGTTCGGCGAAATGGTGGCGGTTGCGTTTTCGCAGCGCCGCAAGCTGCTGCGCCACAGCCTCGGTGTCTGGCTGACAGCGCGTGGCTTTGACGGTGTTTTCAACATGCAGCGCCGTGCGGAAGAAGTGCCGGTGGCCGAGTTCATCGCGCTGGCACAAGCGTTGGCCAAGCAGGTCAAGGTTTCTGAAGCTGAAGCCTGAAGCCTGAAGCTTCAACTTTCAAGCGCTGTGGCTTGCTGAGTTGTTGACCGACAAATGAAAAGGGACCCGAGGGTCCCTTTTTTAAACTGTATTCGGGCTTCAGCTTAGGCTGCGCCCAACCACATGGCCGTGTCGAACGCGCTGCTCATCATCGGCATATTCGTTCCGAAATTAGCGTTGGTCGCTGTTTTGGAGTTCTTCGCTGCAGGCTTGGCTACAACGTTGCTGGCTTCTTCGGTAGCCCGCTCCCAAGACGCATTGTCTTGTGAGCGGGCTACTGAAAAGAATAGAAGCACCTGAACTGGACCTTGCGGTCGGCCCAGTAATCAGCCGCCTCCCGGAACACGTCGAGCACCTGCTCGCGGGCCTCGCGGTCAAAGCGGGCGTTGTCGGGCAATTGCTCCAGCACCACCACAAAGCCCGGCTGCGCGCCAGCTTTGTGTACCAAATCGGTCATGCAATCATGGAGAGCATCCAGATTTTTGCCGAAGTGGGTCGGGAACAGGAATGCTTGCGCAATCCCTTCCAGCACGTCTTGTTTGGACTGCGCGTCGGTGAGGTTGGCGTACAGAAAATGCTGGCCTGCCTCCTGCGCTGCCTGCATCAAATCCTCAACGCGATAGGCCCGGATGGCCTGCACGATATTGGGACGGACGGTCTGTAAAAGCATGGTCGCGATCCTCCTAAGTAGTCACTGGAACTTTGAGCACTGCCGATTCATTGCGGGGCTTCATGGCTGTACGCGTTTGAAGCTTGAGTAATGATCGTCGGTGTAATAGCAAATTTCAGGCGCCGTTGGGGGCTCACCACCACAGACCAGTCGCCTTGCACCGCGATTTCGTGCGCCTGGCGTGGCGACGGTGTATTCACGATAAAAGCCGCGGGCCTTGGCGGGCAGAATGCGTTCGCGATTACCGAAAACTGTGCCGTCCTTGTCGTGAGGGAAATCTCCTCCGGCAAGAATTAGGCGGTGTGTTTTTTGGGCTTCACGAGGCAACGCCGCAAGAGCAACTGTTTCCAGCGCTCCGGTCGCGGCGTGCACCGGCTCTTTTGCGTGAACTTGTGCACTCATCGCGACCGTTGCTACCAAAACTGCAGCAAGGAAGGATTTGCACCAAAGAGGTCGTTTGAACGACCGAGACAGCAAAGACACCGGTTTACCCTGTTCCTGAAAACCCGATGTTACCGAAATCGCCTGAAAATCTCAAGCACCGTCCGAGCACTAAGCTGCTGGCGAGGTCTTTGTTAGTGTGTGCTCACAGTCAGCGCAAATAGCCCAGCACCGTGAAATGCTGGGCTGAAAGGCCGTCGGTAAGCAG
The DNA here is from genome assembly GCA_044339175.1 of Roseateles sp. GTDB lineage: Bacteria > Pseudomonadota > Gammaproteobacteria > Burkholderiales > Burkholderiaceae_C > Paucibacter_A. Next base: position 2,079 of record JBIIVZ010000061.1, on the reverse strand, counting down.
TTACAAACTTTTGTAAATACTCTGGATTAGCGGGGCTTTACCCGGGCATTGGATCGCTGGTAATCACTCGGTCGGGCTTGGCGGCCGCGCAGTAAAAAGTTTTCCCCCTCTCAGCGCGCTGCGTTGGCGTCGGCAACCGTCAGTGCGGTCATGTTGACGATTCGGCGCACGGTGGCCGAGGGCGTCAACACATGCACGGGTTTGGCCGCGCCGAGCAGCACCGGGCCGATCGCGATACCGCCGCCGGCCGCTGTCTTCAGCAGGTTGTAGGAGATGTTGGCTGCGTCAATATTGGGCAGCACCAGCAAATTGGCTTCTCCGCTGAGCGAACTGTTGGGCATCAAGTTCTTGCGGTACTCAGCATCGAGTGCGGTGTCGCCGTGCATTTCGCCGTCCACTTCCAGCCAAGGCGCGTTGGCTTGAATCAGTGCCAGAGCTTCGCGCATCTTGATCGCTGACGGCTGATTGCTGGAGCCAAAGTTGCTGTGCGACAGCAGCGCCGCTTTCGGGCGCAGGCCGAAGCGCATCATTTCCTCGGCGGCCATCACGGTGATTTCGGCCAATTGCTCGGCGGTCGGGTCGTAGTTGACATGGGTGTCCACCAGCATCACCTGGCGGCCCGGCAGGATCAGGCCGTTCATGCAGGCAAAGGTCTTGACGCCCGGGCGCTTGCCGATCACCTGATCGATGTATTGCAAGTGCATTGCGGTGTTGCTCCAGGTGCCGCACAGCATGCCGTCCACTTCGCCCTTGTGCAGCATCATGCAGCCGATCAAAGTCAGGCGGCGGCGCATCTCGATCTTGGCCAACTGGGCGGTCACGCCGCGGCGCTCGGTCATCTGGTGATAGGTCTGCCAGTAATCGCGATAGCGGTAGTCGTCTTCGACGTTGACGACGTCGTAGTCGCGGCCTTCTTGCAGACGCAGGCCGAAGCGTTCGCAACGCTCGGCGATGACGGCCGGCCGGCCGATCAGGGTCGGGCGGGCCAGGCCTTCGTCGATGACGACTTGAATTGCGCGCAGCACGCGTTCTTCTTCCCCTTCCGCATAGGCGATGCGCTTGTTGGCGGCGCGCTTGGCGACGGCAAAGATCGGCTTCATCGTCGTGCCCGAAGCGTAGACGAAGCTCAGCAGCTTTTCACGATAGGCGTCCATGTCCTGGATCGGACGCAGGGCGACGCCGCAATCGGCCGCCGCTTGAGCCACGGCCGGAGCGATCTTCATCATCAAGCGCGGGTCAAACGGCTTGGGGATCAGGTATTCGGGGCCGAAGCTCAGGTTCACGCCGGCGTAGGCAGCGGCCACCACTTCGCTCTGCTCGGCTTGTGCCAATTCGGCAATCGCGTGGACGGCCGCAATTTCCATCTCGTCGGTGATCGTCGTGGCGCGGCAGTCCAGCGCACCCCGGAAGATGTAGGGGAAGCACAGGACGTTGTTGACCTGGTTCGGGTAATCGGTGCGGCCGGTCGCCATGATGGCGTCGTCACGCACCGCCTTGACCTCCTCGGGCGTGATTTCCGGCGTCGGGTTGGCCAGCGCGAAGATCATCGGCCGCGCCGCCATCTTGGCCACCATCGCCGGCTTCATCACGCCGCCAGCCGATAAGCCCAGGAACACATCGGCCCCGGCGATCACATCGCTGAGGCTGCGCAGCTCGGTCGCTTGGGCAAAGCCGGCCTTATCCGGGTCCATCAGCTCGGTGCGGCCCTGGTAGACCACGCCGGCCAGGTCGGTGACCCAGATGTTTTCGCGCGGCAAGCCCAGTTTCATCAGCAAGCCCAAGCAAGCCAGCGCTGCGGCACCGGCACCCGAGGTCACCAACTTGACCGTCTTGATGTCCTTGCCCAAAACCTTCAGGCCGTTCAGGAAGGCTGCACCGACGACGATGGCCGTGCCGTGCTGGTCGTCGTGGAAGACCGGAATCTTCATCCGCTCGCGCAGCTTGCGCTCGACATAGAAACAGTCCGGAGCCTTGATGTCTTCAAGGTTGATGCCGCCAAAGGTCGGTTCCAGCGCGGCGATGATGTCGACCAGTTTGTCGAGGTCGCGCTCCTGGATTTCCAGGTCGAACACGTCGATG